>NZ_RZOM01001000.1:0-2290 GCF_003999175.1 Mesorhizobium sp. M7A.F.Ca.ET.027.03.2.1
ACGGCGAGCACGGCGACCGGAACCGCAAGCACCAGCCAGGCGGGGCCCGAGGCGCCAAGAGCGGTCGCCAACGCCTGGGCAAGCGCCAGCGTGATGAACGGCGCCGTCATCGCGACATCGCCGTGCGAGAAATGAATGACGTTCAAGACACCGAAGATCAGGCTGAATCCGATCGCCAGCAAGGCATAGATGCAGCCAAGGGTTATCCAGTTCACCAGTTGCTGGACAAGCAGTTCCGCCATGCGGTCCGTCTCTCGATTGAAGCCGACAGGTATCAACCGCCATCCCGGGCGGACAGAACGAATCTCCGAACTCACGAGTCACAATTTCCGAATTTCGTCACTGAATACGCGCCCGTACACTGATGATCAGCCGACGATCACGATCGGCCGGGTCGCTACGACGGCGGCAGATAATTCTGTTTGAGGTGGAACCATGCAAAACAGGCGCAGTGCGCTTATCCGCGTATCGTCAATTCTGGCCGGCTCTCTGTTTGCCATCGCCCTGGGCGCCGCCCAGGCGCAGGCCGACCAGATCAAGCTCGGCTTCATCGGGCCGCTCTCCGGCGGCAACGCCCAGCAGGGCCTCGGCGCCCGCAACGGCTTCCTGCTCGCCATCGAGCAGGCCAATGCCAGCGGCTATCCGCACCAGGTGGGAGGCGTCGTGCTCGATGACGCCTCCGATCCGGCCGTCGGCGTTTCGGCGGCGCAGAAGCTGGTCAACGATCCCGCGGTGGTCGCGGCAACGGGGCATTGGAACAGCTCGGTCGCGTTGGCGACGATCCCGGTCTTCAACCGCTCGCAGATGCCATTCATCGTCTGGGGCGCGGTCAGCCCGAAGATCACCGAACAGAACTTCCCGAACGTGACCCGCGTCACGCCGACGCTGGTCAACGAGAACAAGCCGCTGGCCGAAGCCATCGCCAAGCAAGGCAAGATCAAGAAGATCGCCATCATCTCCGACACCACCGACTACGGTGCGGCCAACACCAAATGGTTCGGCGATTTCTTCAAGGCGGCCGGCGGCGAGGTCGTTTCTTCGGATGCCGCGGCTGTCGGCACGACCGATTTCCGCGCCATGCTGACTACCGCGAAGGCAGCGTCGCCCGACGCGGTCTATTTCGGCGGCGTCGTCACCGAAGCAGCGCTGGTGCGCAGCCAGATGGCCGACCTCGGCATGGGCAATCTGCCGATGTACGGAATTTCAGGCATCTACGATCCTAAATTCATCGAGATCGCGGGAGCTGCCGCCGAGGGCACCATCGCCGGAACTCCGGCCGTCCAGTCGAACCCCAAGCTCGAGGAGTTCAACAAGGCCTATGAAACCAAGGCTTATCCCGATCCCGCCGGCTCCTATGCGAAATATGCCTACGAGGCGACGCAGATCCTGCTTCAGGTCATCAAGGAAAAAGGCCTCGACGACAAGGAGGCGCTGAGCAAGGCCATTCGTGACATCCACCACGACGGCATTCTGGGAGACGTCTCGTTCGATGCCAACGGACAGACCAACATGGCCATCGACATCGACATGTTCGTCGTCCGCAGCGGCAAATGGGAGAAGATGTAACCACCTGATCGACGCCGCGCCCGTTCTCAGTGGCGCGGCGTCGATCACCTTCATCGCCGAGCTCGCAAAAGTCCTGACCGGAGCGCCTGACCATGAATGACGAGGCCGGCCACGGCGCACCTCGAAAGGCCGTCGAAATCAAGGGCGTCTCCAAGGTGTTCGGCACCTATCAGGCGCTGAAGCCTGTTTCCTTCGACATCTACGACAACGAGTTCTTCACGCTGCTCGGCCCGAGCGGCTGCGGCAAGACCACCCTGCTGCGCATGATCGCCGGTTTCGAGCAGCCGACGGCGGGGCAGATTTTCCTGCACGGCTCGGACATACAGGGACTCCCCCCGCATAAGCGGCGGGTCAACACCGTCTTCCAGAGCTACGCCCTGTTTCCGCATATGAGCGTCGAACAGAACATCGGCTTCGGGCTCGAAAACCTCGGCTGGTCAAAGGGCCGCCGCGATGCGCGCGTCGCCGATATGCTTCGTCTCGTCCATATGGAGGCCTTTGCCGGGCGCAAGCCGCAGCAATTGTCGGGCGGCCAGCGCCAGCGCGTCGCGCTCGCCCGCGCCCTGGCGCCGGAACCGGAAGTGCTGCTGCTCGACGAACCGCTCTCGGCACTCGACCTGAAGCTGCGCCAGGCCATGCGCGACGAGCTGCGCATCCTGCAGCGCAAGACCGGCATCACCTTCGTCTTCGTCGCCCACGACCAGGAAGAAGCGCTCGACATGTC
>NZ_RZOM01001001.1:0-2289 GCF_003999175.1 Mesorhizobium sp. M7A.F.Ca.ET.027.03.2.1
GTCGCGTGCCATCTCCAGCTTGCGCCTGATGTAGCTGCGCAATTCGGTCAAGGGGTCGCCGATGTCATCGAGTTCACGCAGCGGCGCCAGCCAGGTGTCGAGCAGGCGCTGCATCAGCGTCTCGTGGATGTCTTCCTTGCGGCGGAAATAATAGAGCAGGTTCGGCTTCGACATGCCGGCGGCTTCGGCGATCTGGTCAATGGTCGAGCCACGAAAACCGTTGGTCGAGAAAACCTCGAGCGCCGCCTCCAGGATGAGTTCGCGCTTTTCCTGCTGGATGCGGGTGCGACGAGGGGCGTCCGTGGTCACCGTTGCCAGCCCTCGCGTTGAGGGTCATCTGGACCAATTCTCTGGACCAGTTTTTCCCTAGCCTGTGGAACGCACTTCAGGTGCCGCATTTCCGCTAGTAATCCCTTGACCGCCGACAGGGCGGTGCTAACGTTTGTCCAATCGGTCAAAAATTTGCGTAGCATGAAAACGCGGCAAAGACCAAGCGTTGGGCGCACCGAAACAGATTACAAGGGGAAGTCCTGGTCATGTCCAACCGGCTGAAAGTCACGCCGAACGATCTCAGCGCATTTTGGATGCCGTTCACGGCAAACCGGCAGTTCAAGCAGGCGCCGCGCATGATGGTGTCCGCCAAGGACATGCATTACACGACCAGCGACGGCCGCAAGGTTCTCGACGGCACCGCCGGCCTGTGGTGCGTCAATGCCGGCCACTGCCGTCCCAAGATCACCGAGGCGATCCAGCAGCAGGCCGCCGAGCTCGACTATGCGCCCGCCTTCCAGATGGGCCACCCGATCGTGTTCGAACTGGCCAACCGCCTGGTCGACCTCGCGCCCAAGGGCATGGACCATGTCTTCTTCACCAATTCCGGCTCGGAATCGGTCGAGACCGCGCTCAAGATGGCCATCGCCTATCATCGTGTGAAGGGCGAGGGCTCGCGCACCCGGCTGATCGGTCGCGAGCGCGGCTATCACGGCGTCAATTTCGGCGGCATCTCGGTCGGCGGCATCGTCACCAACCGCAAGATGTTCGGCACGCTGCTCGGCGGCGTCGACCATATGCCGCACACGCATCTGCCGGAAAAGAACGCCTTCACCAAGGGCGTACCGGAGTATGGCGCGGAACTCGCCAACGAACTGGAGCGCATCGTCGCCCTGCATGACGCTTCGACCATCGCCGCCGTCATCGTCGAGCCGGTCGCAGGCTCCACCGGCGTCATCCTGCCGCCGAAGGGCTATCTCGAGAAGCTGCGTGAAATCTGCACCAAGCATGGCATCCTGTTGATCTTCGACGAGGTCATCACCGGCTTCGGTCGTCTTGGTACGCCGTTCGCCGCCGATTATTTCGGTGTCACGCCAGACATCATGACCACCGCCAAGGGCGTCTCCAACGGCGTCATCCCGATGGGCGCGGTGTTCGTCAAGAAGGAGATCCACGACGCCTTCATGACCGGCCCCGAGCACATGATCGAGTTCTTCCACGGCTACACCTATTCGGGCAACCCGATCGCCTGCGCGGCCGCACTCGGCACGCTCGACACCTACAAGGAAGAGGGCCTGCTGACCCGCGGCGAGGAGCTGGCGCCGTACTGGGAAGACGCGCTGCATTCGCTGAAAGGCGAGCCGAACGTCATCGATATCAGGAACATCGGCCTGATCGGCGCGATCGAGCTGGCGCCGATCGCCGGCCAGCCGACCAAGCGGGCCTTCTCGGCCTTCGTCAAGGCGTTCGAGCGCGGCGCGCTGATCCGCACCACCGGCGACATCATCGCGCTGTCGCCGCCGCTGATCATCACCAAGGGCCAGATCAACGAATTGATCGACCATGTCAGAGAAGTCTTGCGAGCCATAGATTGACGAACTGGACGCGGATATCCCTCCCCCTCGAGGGGAGGGTGGCCGCGAAGCGGTCGGGTGGGGTCGGTGCGACTGGGTGCCGACCTGATCTTTTGCTGCGTGGCCGCGTCTGATGCCCCGTACCCGCGTGAGCTTCGAAATGCGCCAGAAGGCGCGCGCGCTTCGAGTTCACGCGACCAAGGGCGAATCCCTCCTGTGGTATGAACTGTGGGAGTTGAAATCGGGAGGCATCAAGTTTCGCCGTCAGTGCCCGATTGGGCCTTATATCGTTGACTTCGTTTGCTTGGCGGTGAAGCTGATCGTTGAGGTCGACGGTGATCTGCACGAACACGAGAAGGGTAAACGGCACGATGCTGTTCGTGATGCCTATCTGCGCTCTCTCGGGTTTCACGTCTTCCGTGTTGACGAGCCCGATGTCATAAAC
>NZ_RZOM01001002.1:0-2287 GCF_003999175.1 Mesorhizobium sp. M7A.F.Ca.ET.027.03.2.1
GCCGTTCACCGTGCACCGAGCGACTTTCCGTCCGGCAAGAAAGGCGACGTGTTGACGGTCGAATTTACCGTTGCCGGCATTCCCTGCATCGGATTGAACGGCGGCTCCACATTCAAGCAGAGCGAGGCCTTCTCGTTCCAGATCGCCACAGACGATCAGCAGGAAACCGACCGCTACTGGAATGCCATCGTCGGCAATGGCGGCCAGGAGAGCGCGTGCGGCTGGTGCAAGGACAAATGGGGCGTGTCCTGGCAAATCACGCCGCGCACGTTGACCGAGGCCATGGCGGCCGGCGGCGAGGAAGCCAAACGCGCCTTTGATGCAATGATGGAGATGACGAAGATCGACGTCGCGGCGATCGATGCAGCCCGGCGCGGCTGACCTCGATCGCAGCTGAGTTGCTATCGGACCTTGATGACGACCTTGCCCTTGGCGCGTCCTGTTTCGACATAGGCCAGCGCCTCGTTGGTCGCCTCGAAGGGAAAGACCCGATCGACGACCGGGCGGATCGCGCCGGCTTCGATGAGCGATGCGATCTTGCTCAACTGCTCGCCCTGCGCCCACATGAAGAGAAACGAGAACGTCACGCCACGGCGCTTGGCTCTCGCTCGAATACCGCGGCTCAGCAGGCGAAGCACCAGCCTCAGCACCATGTTCAGTCCCTTTTCCCTGGCGAAGTCCGGATCCGGTGGGCCGGAGATGGAGATGAGCTTGCCTCCCGGTTTCAGCACATTCAGTGACTTTTCAAGTGTCTTGGCGTCCTGGCTGTTCAAGACGACGTCGTAGCCCGACAGGACTTTTTCGAAATCGTCTTTCCTGTAGTCGACGACGACATCGGCGCCGAGTCCCTTGACCAGGCCGGCACTCGCCGCGCTGGCGGTGGTCGCAACGGTCGCGCCGAGATGCTTTGCCAGTTGGATGGCGAATGTCCCAACGCCGCCGGATCCGGCTTGAATGAAGACCTTCTGTCCCCTCTTCAGGTTGGCCCTTTCGATGAGCGCCTGCCAGGCGGTCAGGCCGACCAGCGGGATCGAGGCCGCCTCCTCCATGCTGAGGTTCCCGGGCTTCAGGGCCACGTCGGCTTCATCCATGGCTATGAACTCGGCGAACGTCCCGATCCGGCCATCGCGCGGCCGCGCATAGACGTCGTCGCCGAGTTTGAACTTGCGGACTTTCGATCCCACGCGGACAACCCTCCCGGCCACGTCGTGACCCAGGATGAACGGCCGGCGATAGGGCAGGATCAACTTGAACTCTCCGGTTTTGACCTTGGAATCGAGCAGGTTCACCGCCGCGGCGTGGACCTCGACCAGGACATCGCTGTCCCCGAGTTTCGGCTCCGGCATTTCGGCCAGCCGCAGCGTGCCGTTCTTGCTGTATTTGTCGACGACGAATGCCTTCATGGCAGTGACTTTCTGAGAGATTGTTGATGTTCGGGACGAAAGCCGCCCGGTGAGAGGTGTCAGGCCTCGAGAAAGGCCAATGCTTTCGGAACGAAATTCGCGTGGTTCTGGAACACCCCGCCATGGCCGGCATCCGCATAGATCACCAATTGCGCCCCCGGAATGCGGCGGGCGAGATCGTGGGTATTGACGCTCGGCACCATCCTGTCGTGATCGCCATTTGCGATCAGCGCAGGGACGCGGATGGCGCTCAAATCTTGCGGCGCCTGTAGTCCATAAGCCTTCACCGCCCGGAGTTGCGCGCCGAACGCGCTAAGCGATATCGGCCTGTCGCGGTCGGCCTTGCGCTCTGTCAGCCGCTGCAGGAACGCCTTCGAGGCGCGGCGCCCGTTCACCGTTCTGGTGAAAAACAGATAGTATTTCGGATCCCGAAAAGTCAGCGCACCCTTGATCATGTCCACGATCGTCAGTGGCGTCATCTTGTCGATGCCTTGGCCGCCGGCCGGCCCGGTGCCGGCCAGGATGAGCTTGCGCACAAGCCCGGGCTCGGTCAGCACGATCTCCTGCGCCACGAAGCCGCCGAGTGAGAAACCGAAGAGATCGACTTGATCGAACCCCAGCGCCCGGACAAAGGCGACCGCATCCCGTGCCATCTCGGCGATGCGTGACGGCGTTTTGCCGCCTGAAGCACCAACGCCCCTGTTGTCGAAGGCAATCACCCACCGGGTCGCGGCGAGGCCATCGACGATGCGTGGATCGAAATTGTCCAGTTGAGCGCCGAGATGGTTCAGCAGGATTACCGGCACGCCCGTCCTTGGTCCGAGCTGCCGATAGACGAATGCCGTGCCGCCGACATCGACGGAGTGCGTTGGCGTGTCCTGGAA
>NZ_RZOM01001003.1:0-2284 GCF_003999175.1 Mesorhizobium sp. M7A.F.Ca.ET.027.03.2.1
GGCTACCAGCCTCGCGCGGCGGGCCGATCTTCTGGGTCGCTGGCATCGGCGCTGCCTTGGCCGCGTTCTGGGTCTCCGGCGGGCACGCGCTGGTGCGCCAGGCGCCGTTCCTGTCCAGCGCGCAGGCGTCGGCGCTCAGCATTTCGGGCGTCACGTCACGCGTCGACGCTACCGGGCCGAACGCCGCGCTGTTCGTCGATGGCGAGGCCGTCAATGATGGTGCGAAACCGACGCAGTTGCCGCCGCTCGAAATCCGGGTGACCGGCAATGACGGGCAGACTACCCGCTATACGTTGGGGACATCCGGCCGTTCGCTGGCGTCTGGCGAAAGATTCGGCTTTGCCAGCCGGCTCGACGTGCCTAGAAACGGTGTGAAGACCGTGTCGGTCACTTTCGCCGAATAGGCGATCACCGGGGAAGACCATCAATGCCCATCGTACGCGGCAAGGACATCGAGGTTCTGTTTTCAGCATCGGCGATCGCGCGGCGCAATCTCGAACTCGCCAAGGAGATTGCAGGACACGATTATCACGATCTGCTGGTGATCTCGGTGCTGAAGGGCTCGTTTATCTTCGCCGCCGATCTTATCCGGGCCATGCACGATGTCGGCCTGTCGCCGGAGGTCGAATTCATCTTCATTTCCAGCTATGGCGCCGGCACCAGCAGCGGCGAGGTGAGGGTGCTGCGCGACATCGACAATGAGGTCGCCGGCCGCGACGTGCTGCTGATCGACGACATTCTCGAATCGGGCAAGACGCTGAGCTTTACCCGCGAGCTGATGTTGTCGCGGGGCGCCAAGAGCTGTTCGATCGCCGTGCTGCTCGACAAGCGCATGCGCCGCCAGACCGAGCTCAATGCCGATTATGTCGGCTTCGACTGCCCCGACTATTTCGTCGTCGGCTACGGCATGGATGTAGCCCATGCTTTTCGCGAGTTGCCGTTTGTCGGTGTCGTCAAAGGGGATGTCTGAGCGGCATCAAAAAGGTTTGCTGATGCTTAGAGCGGTTCGCCGCTTCACGAAAACGCCGAACCGCTCTAGTTTTTTGTTTTGACGCAATTCCCAAGGGAAAGCGCTATGCGCTTTTCCCGGAAAACCGTCTCACACTTTTCCTGGATTGCTCGGGGACTTTCAGGAAAAGTCAACTTTTGGCGGCCAAATATGCCGGCCATGGCAAAGCTTCTGATCGTCGAGGACGATGAGTCCGTCCGCACCCTGGCCGCCCGCGCGCTTGAACGCGCCGGGCACACAATCGATATCGCGGCGGACGGCGCACAGGGACTTTCGCTGATCCAGGCGGCGCGTGGCGGCTACGATCTCGTCGTCTCCGATATCCGCATGCCGGAGATGGACGGCATCGAGATGGCGATCGCGGCTGCTGCATTGTTTCCGTCGATCAAGATCGTGCTGATGACCGGCTATGCCGACCAGCGCGAGCGCGCCGAGGAATTGAACGGCATCATCCTCGATGTCGTGCAGAAGCCCTTCACGCTGGCCGAAATCCGTTCGCGAGTCGAGCGGGCGCTGATCTGCTTCGCCTGATCAGGCTGGGTCGGCGGCAGCGAGCACGGGTGGAACATTCTTGCGCCGTTCGGTGTTGAGCGCCAGCAGACCGGCGCCGATAATCAAGGCAGCGCCGATCACCGTCGTCGACCGCGGCACCTCGGCGAAGAACAGGAAACCCCACAGCGGCGACCACAGGATGCCGGTGTATTCGAAGGTGGCAACGCGGTTGGCCGGCGCCATCCGGTAGGCCTGCGACAGCAGGATCATGCCGGCGGAGGCGACGAAACCGCAGGCCGCCATCTTGAGAAAATCCGGCAGCGTCGGCCAAATCCATGGCCGCACCAGAAATTCCAGGCTCGGGTGAACGGCGTGTGTAATGCCGGCCAGGTGAAACGCCCCGGCAACCACGGCGGCGCCGACCAGATAGGCGCCGTTCTGATAGAAGGCCATGACGGTGGACGATTCAGTATCGCCGATCTTGCGGGCCATCAGCTGCGAAAAACCATAGAGCGCCGCCGAGCCCAGCGACAGCAGCGCTGCCCAGTCGAACAGCCCTGCGCCGGGGCGCAGCATCACGAGGACGCCGAACAAGCCGATCAGCACGGTTGCCAGTGTCTGCCAGGAGACGCGCTCGCCAAGGTAAGGTCCGGCCAGGACCATGATGAACAGCGGCGCCATGAAATAAAGCGCCACCGCATCGGCGAGCGGCAAAGCGGCGATGGCCAGGTAGTACATCGTATAGGAGGTGAACTGGATGAAGGCGCGCACCGTCAGCATGCC
>NZ_RZOM01001004.1:0-2284 GCF_003999175.1 Mesorhizobium sp. M7A.F.Ca.ET.027.03.2.1
CATATGGAAAAGACCTTTCCGCAGCTCAAGGACTGCCGCATCGATCATGCCTGGGGTGGGCTGGTGTCGGTGACGACGTCGCGGCTGCCGCATGTCGGGCACTATGGCGAGGTCTATTTCGCGCATGGCTATTCCGGCAAGGGCGTCATCCTGTCGACGCTGTCCGGCAAACTGCTTGCCGAAGCGATCACCGGCGATGCCTCGCGGCTCGATCTGTTCTCGACGCTGACCCCGATGCCGTTCCCGGGCGGCACGGCGCTGCGCGGTCCGCTCTACGTGCTGGGCATGCTTTGGTACGCGATGAGGGATCGCATCAAGCATTGAGAGAATCGTCTTTGTCACCCATCGCTCAAGGAATGATGGACCTGATCTAGTAGACGCCAACTCCCGACGTTGGCGCTGCCCCTCACCTGCCTGCCGGCATCCTCTCCCCGTAAACGGGGCGAGGGACGCTGCCATCGCTGCTTTCGCCAATTGTCTGCGGTGCAGAAAAGATGCCAGCGTTGCGGCCAGCGTCTTTCGCCCCGTTTACGGGGAGAAATGCCCGGCAGGGCAATGAGGGGCGGCGCTGGCGGTTGAAGAGTTTTCGGGCGATTTGATTAGACGACGAAGAAATCCTCGATGCGCTGCTTTGCCTCCAGCAGCACCGGCAGGATTTCTCGCTCCATCTCCGCGACCGAAAATCGCGCCGACTGGGTCGAGACGTTGATGGCCGCGACGGTGCGCTCTGCCCGGTCGCGGATTGGCACGGCGATGGAGCGCAGGCCGAGCTCCAGCTCCTCATCGACGATAGCAAAGCCGTCGGCCTTCGCCTTGGCGATGGCGTTGGCTAACAAACGCCTGTCGGTGATCGTCTTCGGCGTCCGTCTCTCGATCGTCGCTTGGCCGAGGAATGCGTCCAATTCCTGGGGCGCCAGGCCGGCAAGCAGGATGCGTCCCATCGAGGTGCAGTAGGCCGGCAGCCTGGTGCCGACGTCGAGCGACACGCTGAGGATGCGGCGGCCGGGAATGCGGGCGACATAGACGACATCCTCACCCGACAGGATGGCCGCCGAGCAGGCCTCGTTCAGTTGTGCTGCCACAGAGCGCATGATGGGCGCGGCGAAGGCCCATAGCGAGGCGCCGCCGAGCCAGGTGCGGGCAACCGTCAGCAGGCGCGGCGACAGCGAGAACACGCGGCCGGCCTGTGTTGCATAGCCGGTGGCGGTGAGTGTCAGCAGGAAGCGGCGGGCGCCGGCGCGGGTGAGGCCCGCTTCCTCCGCCATTTCTGTCAGCGTCATGCCCGAGGGATGGCGGGCCAGGATCTCCATGACGGCGAGGCCGCGCTCGAGCGAGCCGACATGATCACGGGAAACAGCCGCTTCGTCCATCTTGTCTCCGCGGAACGGCATCGGCGTCAGGATTGACTCCTCGCCCTCGCTCAGCGTAGAAAGTATCGCATACAAAACATATGTTCGCAATACGAACTTTCTGAAAACCCGGAGCCGATGCGATGGTCAAGTTCCTGCCGCTCAAACAGGCCGTGGCCGAGAATTTGAAAGATGGCGACTCCGTCGCCTTCGAAGGCTTCACCCATCTGATCCCGACGGCGGCGGCGCATGAGGCGATCCGCCAGGGTTTTCGCGACCTGACCCTGATCCGCATGACGCCGGACCTGATCTACGACCAGATGATCGGCATGGGCATGGCGAAGAAAATCGTCTTCTCCTATGTCGGCAATCCCGGCGTCGGCCTGCTGCGGCGCGCCCGCGATGCCATCGAGAACGGCTTTCCGCGCTCACTCGAAATCGAGGAGCACAGCCATGCCGGCATGGCCAATGCCTATGAAGCGGGTGCTGCCGGCCTGCCCTGCGCGGTGTTTCGCGGCTATCGCGGTGCTGGCCTCGCGGCGGTCAACCCGAACATCAAGTCGGTGACCTGTCCGTTCACCGGCGAGGTGCTGGCCGCTGTCCCTTCGATCCGGCCTGACGTCACCTTCATCCATGCCCAGAAGGCCGACAGGAAAGGCAATGTGCTGGTCGAGGGCATCATCGGCATTCAGAAGGAAGCGGTGCTGGCGGCCAAACGCGCTGTGGTGACCGTCGAGGAAGTCGTCGACAATTTCGACGATCTGCACCCCAATCTGACCGTGCTGCCGCGCTGGACGATCGCGGCGATATCGGTCGTGCCCGGCGGCTCGCATCCCTCCTACGCGCATGGCTACTATGCGCGCGACAATGCGGCCTATCTCGAATGGGACGAGATCGCCGCCGACCGCGAGAAATTCCAGGCGTGGATGCAGGTC
>NZ_RZOM01001005.1:0-2273 GCF_003999175.1 Mesorhizobium sp. M7A.F.Ca.ET.027.03.2.1
GGGCAGGATGAGCGCCTCTATGACACAGGCGGAGCCATCAGGGCGCTGGAGCAAAACGATCCGGCGCTGGCGGCGATGATGAAGGCGCACAACGCGTATCGCCAGGACTGACCGCCTGCATGCGGCAAGGATAAGAAAAAATGATCCCCAATCTCAACATCGTGCCCTTCGTCAGCGTCGATCATATGATGAAGCTGGTGCTGAAGATCGGCGTCGAGCGCTTCCTCGTCGAACTCGCCAGCTACATCGAGGATGATTTCCGCCGCTGGGAGCTGTTCGACAAGACCCCGCGCGTGGCCTCGCACAGCGCCGAAGGTGTCATCGAACTGATGCCGACCAGCGACGGCGAGGTCTACGGCTTCAAATACGTCAACGGCCATCCCAAGAACATGCGCGAGGGGCGCCAGACGGTGACGGCTTTCGGCATGCTCGCCGATGTCCACAATGGCTATCCTGTCTTGCTATCCGAAATGACCATCCTGACCGCGCTGCGCACGGCGGCGATGTCGGCTCTGGCCGCCAAATACCTGGCGCCGGCCGGCTCCAGCTGCATGGCGCTGATCGGCAACGGCGCCCAGGCCGAATTCCAGGCGGTGGCCTTCAAGGCGCTGCTCGGCGTCGACAGGCTGAGGCTTTACGACATCGACCGCACTGCCACCGAAAAATGCATCCGCAATCTCGCCGGTCTCGGCTTCGACATGATCGCCTGCGGCACCGCGCAGGAGGCTGTCGAGGGAGCCGACATCATCACCACCGTCACCGCCGACAAGCAGTACGCCACCATCCTCACCGACAACATGGTCGGCTCCGGCGTGCACATCAACGCGGTCGGCGGCGACTGCCCCGGTAAGACCGAACTGCACCGCGATATCCTGCTGCGCTCCGACATCTTCGTCGAATATCCGCCGCAGACCCGCATCGAGGGCGAGATCCAGCAGCTTGCACCGGATCATGGGGTGACCGAGCTGTGGCAGGTGATGTCAGGCGCCGTGCAAGGCCGGCGCGATGCCACCCAGATCACGCTGTTCGATTCGGTCGGCTTCGCCATCGAGGACTTTTCGGCACTGCGCTATGTCAGGGACCAGCTGCGCTCGACTGGCCTCTACCAGGAACTCGACATGCTGGCCGACCCCGACGAGCCGCGCGACCTGTTCGGCATGCTGTTGAGGGCGGCCCAGCATGGTTGAGATGAGCGTTGTTCAGCCAGCCGAGCCCCACATGGCATCCGGCACCACCACCAGCTTGCCGACGAAAGCCTTGGCGATGAAATCCGCCTGCGCATGGTGGAAATCGGAGAGCTTGTAGACGCCGCCAACCAGCGGCCGGATTTTCTTCGCCTCGATGTACCCAACGATGCGGCGGAAATCCGCACGCGTGCCCTGGCTCGAGCCGTGCAGCTGCAATTGCTTCAGGTACATGGTCCTGAGATCGAGCTGCACGACCGGGCCGGCAATCGCGCCTGCGGTAGTGTAACGGCCCTCGGGCCTGAGAATACGCAACAGGTCGTTGAAGATGGCGCCGCCGACGAGGTCGGCCACCACGTCGATCGGCTGGCCTCCGGTCGCCTCGTTCACGGCTTGCGGCAGGTCGGCAACACCACGGGTGATGACGGCCTCGGCGCCGATGTCGAGCACCGCCTGTTCCTTGCCCTTGCCGACGACGGCATAGGGAATGGCACCGCGCGCCCGTGCCAACTGCACGATGCCGGAACCGACACCGCCCGAAGCGCCGGTGACCAGCACGCGCTCGCCGGCCTTGAGCGCCGCGCGCTCCAGCATCTGTTCACCGGTCAGGTAGGCGCAGCAGAAGGTGGCGAGTTCGATATCGCTCATGTCGGTGTCGATGACATGAGCGTTCTCGGCCGGCACGGCCTGGTATTCGGCGTAACCGCCATCGCGGCCATGGCCCATATAATCGATGTCGGCGAGTGAATCGTCGTCGCGGTTGTAGATCGAGAAATCGACCATCACCCGTTCGCCGATACGGTCCGGCGATACGCCTTCGCCGACGGCGGCGACGATACCGACGGTGTCCGTGCCCTGGATGCGCGGGAAAACAAGCGTGTTGCCCTGGCGGCGCCATGTCGACACGGCGGCAGCGTCCTCCTCCGTGCCATAGGCGCCCTGGCGCACCCAGACATCGGTGTTGTTCATCCCGCAAGCGCTGACCTTGACCAGCACTTCACCGGGAGCGGGCCCGGGCACTTTCACATCGCTGCGGTAGACGAGTTTTTCCGGTCCGCCGTGCCCGGTGAGCAGCACGGCGGCCATGGT
>NZ_RZOM01001006.1:0-2268 GCF_003999175.1 Mesorhizobium sp. M7A.F.Ca.ET.027.03.2.1
TTACTTATCGATCACCAATCCCCAAAGTTGACCCAACGGCGACATCCACAAGCGCTACAGGGCCGCAAGGTCCACCGGCGCGATCGTCACAGTGCATCGCAGAATGTGCCAACAATCAAAGGGGAACTGAGCATGAAATCGCGCAACGCAACTATCGCAATGGCCTTCGCCGCGGCATTGATGTCATCCGCCGCCTTTGCCGAAACCTCCGAACTGACAGTCTATACCGCCATTGAAGCCGAAGATCTCGCCCGCTACGCCGAGACTTTCACAAAGAGCCATCCCGACATCAAACTGAACTTTGTCCGCGACTCCACGGGTGTCGTTACCGCCAAGCTTTTGGCCGAAAAGGACAATCCGCAGGCCGACGTTGTCTGGGGCCTTGCCGCTACATCGCTTCTGGTGCTGAAGACCGAAGGCATGCTTGAGCCCTATGCGCCAAAAGGCGTCGAATTGCTCAAGCCGAAGTTTGTCGACAAGGACACGCCACCGGCCTGGGTTGGCATGGACGCCTGGGCGGCTTCGATCTGCTTCAACACCGTGGAGGGCAAAAAGCTTGGCCTCACCGAGCCGACCAGCTGGAAAGATCTTACCAAGCCGGAATACAAGGGTCACATCGTGATGCCGAACCCGGCCTCGTCCGGCACCGGCTTCCTCGATGTATCGAGCTGGCTGCAGTTGTTCGGCGAGAAGGATGGTTGGGCCTATATGGACGCCCTGCATCAGAATATTGATGCCTACACGCATTCTGGTTCGAAGCCGTGCAAAATGGCCGCCGCCGGTGAAACCGTAATCGGCATCTCGTTCGAGTTCCGCGCCGCGAAATCGAAGAAGGAGGGCGCTCCCCTCGATATCGTCATCCCGTCCGAAGGCATCGGCTGGGACATGGAGGCATCCGCGATCGTTGCGGGAACGAAAAATCTCGAAGCCGCCAAAACGCTGCTCGACTGGTCGATCAGCAAGGAGGCCAACGAGATGTACAATGTAGGTTATGCGGTTCTGGCTATGCCGAATGTCGCCAAGCCGGTCGAATTCCTGCCCGCAGATATCGAGTCCAAGATGATCGACAATGACTTCGAGTGGGCGGCCAACCACCGCAAGGTCATTCTCGACGAATGGACGAAACGCTACGACGCCAAGTCTGAGCCCAAGAGCTAGACGCGGAGCTTTTCGACAGGGCGCCGTCAGAGCGGCGCCCTTCTCGTAACTCTTCCCGGATGGTCAAAATGAGACACGAACCCGTCGCTGATCTATCGGCAACGCTGGCCGAGGTGCATCCCATGGCCGCTGCCGGCAACACCGTCTACCTACAGATCGAACATCTCTGGAAGGCCTTCGGCGAGTTCCATGCGCTGAAGGACATCTCGCTCGACATCAACGAAGGCGAATTCATCTGCTTTCTCGGCCCTTCGGGTTGCGGCAAGACCACGCTGCTGCGCGCCGTCGCCGGCCTCGACCTGCAGACCAGAGGCGTCGTCCGCCAGGGGGGCAGGGATATCTCAACGCTGCCGCCGTCAAAACGCGACTACGGCATCGTGTTTCAGTCCTACGCGCTGTTTCCCAATCTGACGATTGAAAGGAACATCGCCTTTGGCCTGGAAAACACCAAACGGCCGCGCGCCGAGATCGATGCCCGCGTCAAGGAATTGCTCATGCTGGTCGGCTTGTCCGATCAGGCGAAGAAATACCCAGCGCAGCTTTCCGGCGGGCAGCAGCAGCGCATCGCGCTCGCCCGGGCCATCGCCACCTCGCCCGGCCTGCTTCTGCTCGACGAGCCGCTGTCGGCGCTCGACGCCAAGGTGCGCGTGCACTTGCGCCACGAGATCAAGGGGCTGCAGCGCAAGCTCGGCGTCACCACGATCATGGTTACGCACGACCAGGAAGAAGCATTGTCGTTGGCCGACCGCATTGTCGTCATGAACCATGGCGTCATCGAGCAGGTCGGCAGCCCGACTGAAATCTATCGCCATCCCAGGACGCTGTTCGTCGCCGATTTCATCGGCGAGACCAACAAGTTCGATGCGACGGTAGGAGCAGATTCGGTAGGCTTCGGGACGAAGGCTTTCAGATGCGCGCCGCACAGCTTTGCGAACGGCGAAGCAGTCGTCGCCGCCATTCGGCCGGAAGACGTGATTCCACACGGGCCGGGCTCGCGCTCGCCCGGAGCACCCGATGTGGTGAAGACTTCGGAAAACCTGATCGAAGTGACCGTCGGTGAAATGGAATTCCTGGGTTCGTTCTGGCGCACCCGGCTGCGCGGCGGAGAGC
>NZ_RZOM01001007.1:0-2267 GCF_003999175.1 Mesorhizobium sp. M7A.F.Ca.ET.027.03.2.1
TTCACCGACCATCTGCAAGGGCGGCAGCGCTGCTTGGTCGTGCATCCGATCAACCCGCCCTATCTCATTCCGGCGGCCGAAATCGTGCCGGCGCCATGGACGTCCGCCGAGACGGTCGAGACAACCCGCGCCTTCCTCATCGACGCCGGTCATGCGCCCCTGGTGATGAAGCGCGAACTCGACGGCTTCATCATGAACCGCCTGCAAGGCGCATTGCTGGAGGAGGCTTTCCGGCTTGTCGCCGACGGCTACGCCAGCGTCGAGGATGTCGATATAGGTATCCGTGACGGACTGGCGCTGCGCTGGTCGTTCATGGGCCCGTTCGAGACCATCGATCTCAATGCACCCGGTGGCGTGCGCGACTATGTCGAGCGCTATCAGGGCATCTATTCCAACATTTTTCCCCAGACGCAGCGGCGCGTCGACTGGGCGGGTGAGGTGATGAAAACCATCGAAGCCGACCGCCGCGAACGCCTGCCGCGCGAAAACCTCGGCGAGCGGCAGGTGTGGCGTGACCGCCGGCTGATGGCACTGGCGGCGCACAAGAAAAAATCGGACCAGGAGTACGGACAATGATCGAAACGAGCCGCAAGCCGGGGCCTGCACAGACCAAGGGCAAGGTCATCATCACCTGCGCGGTGACAGGTGCCATCCACACGCCGACGATGTCGCCTTATCTGCCGATCACGCCAGACCAGATCGCCTCGGAGGCGATCGCGGCTGCCGAAGCCGGTGCCGCAATCCTGCATCTGCATGCGCGCGATCCGGAAACCGGCAAGCCCGACCAGACGCCGGAGGCCTTCGCTCGCTTCCTGCCGCGCGTCAAGCAAGGCACCAACGCCGCCATCAACATCACCACCGGTGGCAGCCCGTACATGAAGGTCGAGGAGCGCGTGCGCCCGGCCGCCCAGTTCAAACCGGAAGTCGCCTCGCTCAATATGGGCTCGATCAATTTCGGGCTCTATCACCTCGCCGACAAATACGAGACCTTCAAATTCGACTGGGAAAAGCCGCATCTGGAAGCGACCCGCGACCTCGTCTTTCGCAACTCGTTCAAGGACATCGAGTACATCCTGGCGACCTGCTACGACAACGGCACGCGCTTCGAGTTCGAGTGCTACGACATCGCCCATCTCTACAACCTCTCGCACTTCGCCGACCGCGGGCTGGTGAAGCCGCCTTTCTTCGTGCAGTCGGTGTTCGGACTGCTCGGCGGCATCGGCACCCATCCCGAAGACGTCGCCCATATGAAGCGCACTGCCGACCGGCTGTTCGGCGACCAGTTCCGCTGGTCGGTTCTCGGCGCTGGCGCCAGCCAGCTGCGCATAGCCGCGCAATCGGCAGCGCTTGGCGGCAACATCCGAGTCGGGCTGGAGGACAGTGTGTGGGCAGGCAAGGGCAAGCTTGCCAAATCGAACGCCGAGCAGGTCTTGCTGGCCCGCAAGATCATCGAAGGGCTCGGCATGGAGGTGGCGACGCCCGACGAGGCACGCGAAATCCTGTCATTGAAAGGCGGCGACAAGGTCGCTTTCTGAGGCGGCCCGAACAATCGCCGCGAGACGCAAAAACGGAGGAGGACGGCATGAAGATCGAAGTCGTGGTGGACGTGAAGACCACGCTGGGCGAAGGACCGCTGTGGGACGTCGAACAGGAACGACTCTACTGGATCGACAGCTTCGACGGGCGCGTGTTTCGGGCGACCGCCGACGGACGCGAGATCCGGTCATGGGATGTGCCGATGAAGATCGGCTCGATGGCGCTGCGTAAGGATGGCAGCGGCGCCATGGTGTCGCTGCAGCGCGGCTTCCATCTGCTCGATTTCGCCTCCGGCGATGTGACGCTGATCCACGATCCCGAGCCGGACAAGCCGATGAACCGGCTCAACGACGGCAAGGTCGACCGGTACGGCCGTTTCTTCGCCGGCTCCATGGATACGATGGAAGAGGGGCCGTCCGGCGGGCTCTACAGGCTCGATCCGGACTTCTCCGTCACCCGGATCGATTCCGGCATCATCTGTTCCAATGGTCCATGCTGGAGCCCCGACGACCGCACCTTCTATTTCGCCGACACCTGGACCGGCGAGATATGGGCCTACGACTACGACATCGCCACCGGTAACGCCACCAACAGGCGCACCTTCGTGCGCGTCGACACCAGCCGGGGCGGTGCGGCGGACGGCTCGACCGTCGATGCCGAGGGCTATCTGTGGAATGCGCTGGTCTATGACGGAAGACTGGTGCGCTATGCGCCCGATGGCAGCATCGACC
>NZ_RZOM01001008.1:0-2254 GCF_003999175.1 Mesorhizobium sp. M7A.F.Ca.ET.027.03.2.1
GAGACAGGTGCTGCATCGAGGTTCGAAAGCGGCTCGTCGAAGAGAAAGAGCTTGGGTTCGCGCACCACGGCGCGGCCGATGGCGACACGCTGGCGCTGGCCGCCGGAGAGTTCGGCCGGCCGCCTTTCGAGATACGGCTCCAGCGACAGCATCGACGAGGCGATGCCGATGCGGCGCTCGATCTCCGGGGCGGGCGTACCGGCCTGCTTGAGGCCAAGGCCCATATTGTTCTTCACCGTCAGATGCGGGTAGAGCGCATAGGTCTGGAACACCATGGCGATGCCACGCTTGGCCGGCGGCGTGGCCGAGACATCCGCGCCATCGATGACGACGCGGCCCGAAGTCGAATCCTCCAGTCCGGCAATGACCCTGAGCAAGGTCGACTTACCGCAGCCGGAGGGGCCGACGAAGACAACGAACTCGCCGTCGTTCACTTCGAGGTTGATGCCCTTCAGCACCTCGACCGGCCCAAAGGCCTTCTTCACGTTCTCGATGTTCAGCGAGCCCACGGCTTCGTCCCTGTTCTAGAGTTTGACGGCGGTGCCACTGCGCACGCTCTCGTCGGCTGCAAGGCAGACGGCGAGCGATTTGACCGCGTCGTCCATATGTTTGGTGAGATCGAGATCCTCGCGGATCGCCTTCAGCACGAAGGCCTGTTCGAGGTCGCAGAGATCCTGATGGCCGGGTTCGCCCTCCATCGACAGCATCTCGTCGGCCTTGAGAAACTTGCCGTCCGCGCCGGTCGCCGCACTGTGCAGGCGGATGGTCGAGGTCTTGGTGTGGGTGTCGATGTCGTCGGACTTGACGCCCTCCTTCATGACGATCGACACGCAGCCATTGGGCGAGATCACGTCCTTCACGAAGAAGGCGGTTTCCGAAATCATCGGACCCCAGCCGGCTTCGTACCAGCCGACCGAACCGTCGTCGAACAGCACCTGCAAATGGCCGTAATTGTACATCGACTGCGCCACCTCGTCGGACAGCCGCACGCCCATGCCACGCACCTCGATCGGCTTGGCATCGGTGATCTGCAGCATCACGTCGAGATAGTGCACGCCGCAGTCGACGATCGGCGACGTCGTCTGCATCAACTTCTTGTGCGTCTCCCAGGTGTGGCCCGAGGATTGCTGGTTGAGGTTCATGCGGAAGACATAGGGGCCGCCGAGCTTGCGGGCTTCGGCGATCAGCCTGATCCAGGACGGGTGATGGCGCAGGATGTAGCCGATCACCAGTTTCTTGCCGTTGGCCTTGGCCGCGGCGACGACACGCCTGGCGTCGGCCACCGTCGTTGCCAACGGCTTCTCGACGAAGACGTGGCAACCGGCCTCGAAGGCCTTCACCGCATAGTCGGCATGGCTGTCGGAATAGGTGGCGATGCAGGCGACATCGGGCTTTTCGTCACGCAGGGCGTCATCGAAGGAGCGCCTGATGCCGTAATCCGACAGCCCGTCCGGCAGCGGCACGTCGGAGCGATTGATCAGCGCCGCGATCTGGAAACCTGGATTGGTATGATAAGCCAGCGCATGGCTGCGACCCATATTGCCAAGCCCGGCGACGACGACGCGAAGAGGTGTTTCAGAGTTCACTTGACGGCTCCGGACGTGATGCCGCGGATCAGTTGCCGCGAGAAGATGACGTAGAGGATCAGCACCGGCATGATGGCCAGCGACAGGGCAGCGAGAATGGCGTTCCAGTTGGTGACGAACTGGCCGAGGAAGAGCTGCGCGCCGAGCGTCACCGTCTTGGTTTCTTCCGACGGCGCCAGGATCAGCGGGAACCACAGATCGTTCCAGATCGGGATCATGGTGAAAACGGCGACGGTCGCCATCGAGGGCCTGACCAGCGGCAGCACCAGGCGGAAGAAGATGGTGTATTCGGACAGGCCGTCGATGCGGCCGGCATTCTTCAGATCGTCGGAGACCTGCTTCATAAACTCCGACAGGATGAACACTGCAAGCGGCAGGCCTTGCGCGGTATAGACCAGGATCAGCGCCGTCAGCGTGTTGACCAGCCCGCTCGCCACCATCAATTGCAGGATGGCGACGGTGCCCAGCCGGATCGGGATCATGATGCCGAGCGCCAGATAGAGACCCATCAGCGAGTTGCCGCGGAAGCGGTATTCCGACAGGGCGAACGCCGCCATGGCGCCGAACAGGAGCACGAAGAACAGCGAGGCGACGGTGACGACGAGGCTGTTCTGGAAATAGTGGATGAAGTCGCCCTGGCCGATGACGGTCGTGTAGCCGATCAAGTC
>NZ_RZOM01001009.1:0-2252 GCF_003999175.1 Mesorhizobium sp. M7A.F.Ca.ET.027.03.2.1
CCAAAACCTCGGCTCCAGCCAAATCCGCAACGAGCAAACCTGCAACAGCCAAATCCGCAACGAGCAAACCTGCAACAGCCAAGTCTGCAACAGCCAAGTCTGCAACAGCCAAGCCAGCAGCCGGCCCAGCATCCGGAAAGCCCGACAATCTGCGCCGGCTGATCGGTATCGGTCCGGTCAACGAGAAGCTGCTCAACGCGCAAGGCGTCACCAGCTTCGCGCAGATCGCGTCCTGGACCGCCGCCGATGTCAAACGGATCGAGGACGTCATGAATTTCGACGGCCGCATCGCGCGCGAACGCTGGATCGAGCAGGCCAAGCTGCTCGCCGCCGGCAACGAGAAGGAATTCGCCAAGCAGTTTCCAACAGCCGGAACCTCCAGCAACAGCTGATCGCCAGGCACGACCTGAAGATTGCAAGCGGCGGCGCCATATCGGCGCCGCCGCTTGCTCTTGGTTCCTGAGTTGGCCCAAAGGTCGGCTTTAAGAGGCAGCGTGCCGTTCCCTCGATTGCGCGCGGGCGGCACCCCATATAGAGCGGTTGATGCTTCATAGACCGCAGCATGAGTCCCATGTCCCTGCCCGCCGCAATTTTTCGCAATGACAAAAGCGCGCGCCAGCTCGTTTTCGACCGGCCGGCCGATGTCATCGTGGCGCACGAAGCAGGGGATTTCGGGCCGGCTCTGGAAGCAGCACAAGCCGCGCATGATGCAGGCAAATGGCTTGCCGGCTATTTCTCGTATGAGGCGGGCTACCTTCTCGAACCCAAGCTCGTTCCCCTGCTGCCGAACGGACGCCGCGCCCCACTCGTGTGCCTTGGGGTTTTCGATGCCCCGGTCGAAGAGGCGGTGCCGCCGCGCGACACCACGGCGACCAACGGCCCGATCTTCGACGCCCGTGCGACGTGGTCGCCCGAGGATTATGAAAAACGCTTCTCGCGGCTGCACCAGCACATCCGGCAAGGTGATTGCTACCAGGGCAATCTGACCTTTCCCGTGCATGCGCAATGGTCAGGCGAGCCGCTGGCCGCCTTCGATGCATTGACGGAACGTCAGCCGGTGAAATATGGCGCGCTGATCGCGCTCGGTGAACCCATCGTGCTGTCGCGCTCGCCCGAACTGTTCTTCGAGATCGACGCCGAGGGCATGATCGAGACGCATCCGATGAAGGGCACGGCGCCGCGCGGCGCGACCAAGGCCGAGGACGAACGGCAGAAGATCTTCCTGCGCAATGACGAAAAGAACCAGGCCGAAAACCGCATGATCGTCGATCTCCTGCGCAACGATATCTCGCTGATCAGCGAGGTCGGCACGCTGGACGTGCCGGCGCTGTTCCGCATCGAGACTTACCCGACCGTGCATCAGATGGTGAGCGACGTCAGGGCCAAACTGCTGCCGGGTCTCTCTATCCGCCAGATCTTCGCGGCGCTGTTTCCTTGCGGTTCGATCACCGGCGCGCCTAAGATCCGTGCCATGGAGATCCTGCGCGACCTGGAAGGCACGCCCCGCGATGCCTATTGCGGCGCCATAGGCTGGATCGCGCCCGGCGGCCCGATGCGCTTTTCCGTGGCGATCCGCACCATCTCGCTCTTTTCGGGCGGCGAGGCCGTCTACAATGTCGGAGGCGGCGTCGTCTTCGATTCGACGGCGCAGGAGGAGTATCAGGAGTGTCTGCTGAAAGCGCGCTTCGCGACGGGAACACCGCCGACTTTCAGTTGATCGAGACCATGCGCTGGGAACCCGGCCCGGGCTTCCTGCGCTTCGATCGCCATCTTGCGCGCCTCTATGGCTCGGCGGCGGAGCTCGGCTTCCGCTGTGCTCCAGGCAAGGTCGGCGAGGCACTGAGCAGCGCGGTCGGCGGTTCCGGCGTTGCCATGCGCACGCGGCTCGTCCTGTCGCACGATGGTGAGGTGGCGGCCTCGGCGCAGCCTTATGAACCGCTCGCCGCCGACAAGGTCTGGATGCTGCGGCTGGCGCGGACGAGGCTCGATTCGCACGACACGCTGCTGCGCCACAAGACCAGCCGGCGGCAGCTCTACACGCGTGCCCGCGCCGAACACCTCATCACCCAGGCCGACGAGGTGCTTATGGCCAACGAGCGCGGCGAGATCTGTGAAGGCACGATCACCAATGTCTTTGCCGATCTCGGCGACGGCGTGCTGGCCACGCCCCGGCTCGACTGCGGCCTGCTGCCTGGTGTATTGCGCGCGCAGCTTCTGGATGAAGGCCGCGCCCGCGAAGCGATCTACAGCTT
>NZ_RZOM01000100.1:0-9626 GCF_003999175.1 Mesorhizobium sp. M7A.F.Ca.ET.027.03.2.1
TCGCAAAATGCGGCACGTCGCCGAGAAAGACGGCGGCGATGCAATGGCCTTCGAGATCAAGCGGGGCGACGGTTGGCATGGGAGATTATTCCATTCGAGATTTATGCTGGTCGTCTAACCTCGCTGGGTCGCCAGCGCGGCTGGGTGCGGCCGGCCTTCTCCCCTTGTGGGAGAAGGTGGATCGGCGCGCAGCGCCGAGACGGTTGAGGGGTGGGTGACGGATCTCCGTCAGCGCCAAGCTGGAACACCCCTCATCCGACCGAGCTTCGCCCGGCCACCTTCTCCCACAAGGGGAGAAGGAAGGAGGGGCAGCGCTAGCGCTATAAAGTCTGGAAATCAAGCCGCCTGGCAGGCGTCAAAACTCTTCTTCAGCCGCTCGGCGTCGAGTTCCCTGCCGATGAACACCAGCCGGCTCTCATGCTTCTCGCCGTCCTTCCAGGCGCGCTGGTGGTCGCCCTCGATGATCATGTGCACGCCCTGGATGACATAGCGCTCATCATCGCCCTTGAGCGCGATGATGCCCTTCAGCCGCAGGATGTTGGGGCCTTCCATCTGGGTGATCTTCTCGATCCAGGGGAAGAATTTCTTCGGGTCCATCTCGCCGCCGCGCAGCGACACCGATTGCACCGTCACGTCATGGATGTCGGAAGCATGCGCATGATGGTGGTGCCCGTCATGATCATGGTGGTGATCGTGGCCGTCATGGTCGTGGTCATGATGATCGTGATCGTCATGCGCTTCGAGGAAGTGTGGATCGTTTTCCAGTGCCCGGGACAGATCGAAAGCGCCGCGGTCGAGTACTTCGGTCAGGTCGACGCCGGCGCGGGTGGTACGATGGATCTTTGCCGCCGGATTGATGGCGCGGATCGTCGCCTCGACCTTGGCGAGCTCTTCTGATGTGACGAGGTCGGTCTTGTTGAGTACGACGACGTCGGCGAAGGCGATCTGGTCCTCGGCTTCCCTGGAATCCTTGAGCCGCAGCGGCAGGTGCTTGGCGTCGACCAGCGCCACCACCGCGTCGAGCCTGGTCTTGGAGCGCACGTCGTCATCCATGAAGAAGGTCTGCGCCACCGGCACCGGATCGGCGAGCCCGGTGGTCTCGACGACGATGGCATCGAAGCGGCCGGGTCGGCGCATCAGGCCCTCGACGACACGGATCAGGTCGCCGCGCACCGTGCAGCAGACGCAGCCATTGTTCATCTCGTAGATTTCCTCGTCGGATTCCACGATCAGGTCGTTGTCGATGCCGATTTCACCGAACTCGTTGACGATGACGGCGTAGCGCCTGCCGTGGTTTTCCGACAGGATGCGGTTGAGCAGCGTCGTCTTGCCGGCACCGAGATAGCCGGTGAGAACGGTTACGGGGATCTGCGTCTGTGCGTCGCTCATGGCTTGCCTCGAATTATCTGGGCCTCGGAAATTCGGCCTGAGAAAAGGGAATGTCGGCTCCATATAGGATGTGCGCCGGGCTTTTGCACGGGGCAAACCGATGGGCCAAACCGGCTTGCTGCATTGCCGAATCGTTGGCGAAAGCCGTTGTGATCGCCTAGATCAGGGCGACAGAGGCCAATTCGAGAGGCAAGATATGTCCGGCAAGCCATCCTCGTTCTCAATGAGCCGGCGCCAGGCGCTCGGTCTGATCGCGGTCACCGCCGGCGGTGGTGCCTTCCTGCCCGCCGCCGCGATAGCAGACCAGACTTCACCCTATGCCGGACTGGCCTTGTTCGAAAACGGCGCCGGTGTCTGCCACCATCACGCCCGAGGCGACCGAGGGACCTTTCTATTTCGATCCGAAGCTAGAACGCGCCGATGTCACCGAAGGCAAGAAGGGCAGTGCCCTTGATGTACGGCTGCAGGTTGTCGACGCGGGCTGCCGCCCGCTTGCCGGCGCTCGTGTCGACATCTGGCATTGCGACGCGCAAGGCGCCTATTCCGGCTATCCCGGACAGGGTGATGGCCGCGATCTCGACACCTCGGGCCAGACCTTCCTGCGTGGTTGGCAAAGGACCGACGCGAGTGGCATCGTTTCCTTCGCCACGATCTATCCCGGCTGGTATCGCGGCCGCACCACCCACATCCATTTCAAGGTCTTTCCCGACGACAGTTCGGTGATGACCGGACAGTTGTTCTTCCCGGACAGCCTCAGCGAGCAGATTTTCACCGCTGTCGCGCCCTACAACGACCGGTCGGGCGAGCGCGACACCTCGAATGCCGCGGACGGCATAGCCAGGCGGGCCGGACCGCAATCGCAGCTGCGCTGCGCGAGCTGGAGGATGCCTATCAGGCGCTGATGATCATCGCGGTGAAGTCCGGCTGAGCGGCGGTCACTCCATCACTTTGCTCGCGGCGAAAATTCCGGCTGGGAATTCGTTTGTCATCTAACTGAAATAAACATCTGGCATTAGCCACGGCGGACACCACAATGCTTGCCGGCAAAGCTGTTTGAAGCTCCGGAATCTTTTTCATCGTCGATTGCCAACCGGCCGGCTGCCTCTATGCTGCCCGCACCGGTACGGCCGAAGAGGGATGACCATGGCCAAGGCGGATAAGACTGCGACAATGAGCCGGCTGCATTCGGCGGCAAGGCTGGCAAGAACGGCGCTGGCGGCCCGGCTTCTGGCGCACGGCTTCTATGCCGGCCAGGATCAGATCATGCTGGCGCTCGACCGTGAGGACGGCCAGACGCCGGGCAATCTTGCCGGACGCCTCGGCGTGCGCCCACCTACCATCACCAAGACAATCAACCGGCTGCAGGCCCAGGGTTTTCTGGAAAAACGCGCCTCCTCGGCCGACGCCCGTCAGGCGCATATTTTCCTCACCGACACCGGTCGCGACATCATTCACGCCATCGAGAAATCGGTGAAGAAGACCGAAAAGCTGGCGCTGAAGGGTCTCGACAAGAAGGACCAGAAGTCGCTGTTCAAACTGCTTGCCCGCATCGAGGCCAACCTCTCGAACGAGGAACTGGTGCTCATCGACGACGACGCCGAATCGGACGACTGACCGGCGGATTGTCGCGGCAGGCGATCAGGCCGCCGCGGCAGAGCCCTGGATCAGCGACGACCAGCGTCCCGGTGTCATGCCGAACGCCTTCTTGAATTGCCTGATGAAATGGCTCTGGTCGCTGAAGCCGGCTTCGACCGCGATCTGTGCCAACGGTTCGCCGGCGGCGATCATCCGCCGCGCCCGCTGAAGCCGGCGCATCACCAGGAAGCGATGTGGACTGGTGGAGAAAGCGGCACGGAAATGCCGTGACAAGGCATAGCGATCAAGCCCGGTTACAGCTTCCAGCTCGCCGGAACGCACCGGCCGGTTCAGGTTTTCCGTGAGATAGTCGCGCGCCAGCGCAGCCGCCCGCCACGCCGTCCTGCTCATCGGCTTCGCCGACTGGCCGCCATGCCGGATCAGGCTTTGCATCAGTTGCGTCAGGAAGTCGTCGACGAACAACTCGTCGAGTTCCTGCTCCAGCGGACCCAGCGCCGAAAGCAGCGTTGCGCAGAAGGCGGCGTCCGCCACCACGCCATCCCTGACAAAAGGCAGCGACGCGCCGCCAAGGCAGTCGAGCATCAGCGACGGTTCCAGATAGAGCATTCGGTAGCGCAGTCCGTCCTCGGTGCCGGCGCCGCCGTCGTGCAACTCGTCGGGATGCAGCACGATGATCTGGCCCGGAAGGCTGTGGCGCGCAGCGCCGAGATAGCGAAACGTCTGCACACCGTGCAGCGTCACCCCGATCGCATAGGTGTCGTGGCGATGGAGGTCGAACGCGCTGCCATGGAAGCGCGCTTCGATCCGCTCCATGCCTGCGGGATCGGGGGCGGAGATGATGCGGTTTTCCGCCGCATCGACGCACAAACGTCCAAGACCCTTGAAGGCCTGGCTGTCTAGATCGTGCGACATCGTCTCCTTCAGCCTCGCATTGGGGCACAAACCGAATGGCCAATGTCTCATGTTCGATACGAAATTTGCAATCGTGCTCAGGGAAGATCTGCCGGTCTGGCAGAAACTCAACGTCACCGCTTTCCTGACCAGCGGCATCGTCGCGCAGTTTCCCGATATCATCGGTGAACCCTATCGCGACCGCGCCGGCAATCTCTACAACCCGCTGTCGATCCAGCCGGTCATCGTTTTGTCCGCCGACCAGACGACGCTGGGCACCATCCACCGGCGCACGCTGGAGCGCGGCGTGACCACCTCGCTCTATGTCGAGGAAATGTTTTCGACCGGCTTTGACGCGGCCAACCGTGCCGTCTTCGCCGAATTCGCGCCTGAAGACGCCAAGGTGGTCGGGATCGCGCTTCGCGCCGACAAGAAGCTGGTCGATAAAATCACCAAGGGCGCCCGCATGCACGCCTAGCCAAGGCACTACGCCTGCCGGCGGCTCTTGTTGTGCCAGCAGGCTTTCATGTCGCGGCAGTCGACAATTGGCTTGCCGGGAGCCGGCAATTCCCGCAAAGGTGGGCTCCAGCCCAGCTTCCCACCCGGCCTGCAAGTGAGTGCTCCCCAAAGACATGTAGAAAGCGCGACGCCCCCGGTGGCGATCGTGTGCATGCTTTCCACCTATGTCTTCTTCACCTTCCTCGACACATCAAGCAAATACCTCGTCCTTGCCGGCGTTTCCGTGCTGGTCGTTGCCTGGGTGCGCTTTGCCGTGCATGTCGTGCTGGTCGGCGCGCTGCTGCGCGGCTGGCGCCAACCGGTGCGGTTTCGTCCGGTCAACCTGCCGGCGCATATCCTGCGCGGGGCGTTCCTGTTCGGATCGACCATATTTAATGTCCTGGCGCTCAAATCCCTGCAACTGGCCGAGACCACCTCGATCTATTTCTTCGGGCCGATGGTGATCACGGCACTGGCCGGTCCGCTGCTTGGCGAGTGGGCCGGCTGGCGGCGCTGGCTGGCCATCCTGGCGGCCTTTGCCGGCGTCCTCATCATCACCCGGCCGGGCGTCGGCGTTTTCGGCATCGGACATCTCTTCGCGCTCGGCTCGATGCTGTCGAACTGCTTCTACGTCATCATGACGCGCCGCATGTCGGCGACCGAGACATCGGAGAGCCTCATCCTGTTTTCGGCGTTGGCGCCGGCGCTGTTGCTTCTGCCCCTGCTGCCGTTTTCGTTTTCCCTGCCGCATGACGGTTGGCACTGGTTCGTGCTGCTGATGCTCGGCGTGTTCGGCGGCGTCGGTCACTGGCTGCTGGTCCAGGCCTACCGGCTGGCGACAACCACGGCTTTGGCGCCCTATCCCTATTCGCAGATGGTGTGGATGATCATTTCCGGCTGGATCGTCTTCAAGCAGTTTCCCGACCGCTGGACATTGGTCGGCGCCGCCATCATCGTCGCCAGCGGTCTCTACATCGTCCATCGCGAGCATAGGCTTCGGCTGCGGAGCCGCGCGGCCTCGGATGTCGAGGCCGAGGCGTTGGCAAAAAAACTTTGATTTGCCCCCGATCGGTGGCATAACGCCGCCTTTAAACAGTTTAGGTCTGGAAATTCAGGTCCGGGGAGCACACGTCGCTGGCACAAAAAATCAAGCTTTCGACGATCGCGGATGCGCTCGGCGTGTCCACGGCTACGGTCTCGCTGGCGCTGCGCGACAGCCCTCTGGTTGCCGGTACCACGCGTGACCGCATCAAGGAACATGCCCGCGCCATCGGCTATATCTATAACCGACGCGCCGCCAGCCTGCGCACCTCGCGTTCCGGCATTGTCGGCGTCGTCGTCCACGACATCATGAACCCATTCTTCGCCGAGATCCTGCGCTCAATCGAAAGCGAGCTCGACCGCAGCCGTCAAACCTTCATCCTGTCCAATCATTACGATCAGCTCGAAAAGCAGCGCACCTTCATCGACACGCTTTTACAGCTCGGCGCCGACGGCGTCATCATGTCGCCGGCCATCGGCACGCCGGCTTCCGACATCCTGATGGCCGAGGAGAACGGCCTGCCGGCTGTGCTGATCGCGCGCACCGTCGAGGGTGCCGACGTGCCGGTCTTTCGCGGCGACGACTCTTATGGAACAGGCCTCGCCACCAACCATCTGATCTCGCTCGGCCACAAGCGCATCGCCATGATCGGCGGCACCGACCAGACCTCGACCGGCCGTGACCGCTACCAGGGCTATGTCAACGCGATGGAGGCGGCCGGGCTGGAAGTCAGGCCGTCATGGCGCATCGCCGGCCCACGCACCAAGCAGGCCGGCTTCGAGGCCGCCGGACAGTTCCTGGCGCTGAAGGACAGACCGACGGCTGCCTGCTGCTGGAACGACCTTGTCGCCATCGGCCTGATGAACGGCATTGCCCGTGCCGGCCTTGTGCCCGGCATCGACATCTCCGTTACCGGCTATGACGACCTCGAAGAGGCGGCGATCGCGACGCCGGCCCTGACCACCGTCTGGAACGGCCAGCGCGAGGTTGGCCGCCGCGCCGCCAGCGCGTTGCTCGACAAGCTCAACGGCCAGACGGTGCGGCCCTCGCAGGAATTGATCAAGCCGGAACTGCATGTGCGTCAGTCGACCGGCAAGCCGGTGGAGCGTGCATGACCAAGGCCGAACAGTTGCAGACCGTCGCCATCCTGGTGCCGGGCGATTTCAACGACCATGCGGTCGACCGCATCAACCGTACGTTCAGGCGTGTCAGAATAGAACGCGCCGATCCGTCCCTCATCACCGACGAGATGCGCAGCGATGTGCGCGGCATCGCTTCGTTTGCCGGCATCAACGCGGCGATGATGGATGCATTGCCCAACCTCGAGCTCATCGCCTCCTTCGGCGTCGGCTATGATTCGGTCGATGTCAGCCATGCCCGAGCGAAGAACATCATGGTCACCAACACGCCCGACGTGTTGACCGAGGAGGTCGCCGACACCACGATCGGGCTGTTGATCAACACCATCCGCGACCTGCCGCGCGCCGAAACCTGGCTGCGCGACGGCAGCTGGCTGCGCAACGGCAATTATCCGCTGAGCCGGCTGACCTTGCGCGGGCGCAGTGTGGGTATTTTCGGCATGGGCCGCATCGGGCAGGCCATCGCCCGGCGTCTGGAAGCTTTTGGCTTGCCGGTCGCCTACCACAACCGGCGCCGTGTCGAAGGTGTTTCCTACCAGTATCATGCGACCCTGAAAGGGCTTGCAGAAGCCGTCGATACGCTGATTTCGGTCGCGCCGGGGGGCGCCTCGACGGAGAAGGCGGTCAATGCCGAAATCCTGTCGGCACTTGGCGCCAACGGCGTCTTCGTCAACATCGGCCGTGGCAGCACTGTCGACGAAGCAGCGCTTGCGGCAGCCCTTGTCACCGGCACCATCGCCGCCGCCGGCCTCGACGTCTTTGCCGACGAACCGAACGTGCCCAAGGCGCTGCTCAACGCGCCCAACACCTCGCTGCTGCCGCATGTCGGCTCGGCCTCGGACCACACCCGCCGCGCCATGGCGGATCTGTGCGTCGACAATCTGGTGTCCTGGTTCACCGAGCGTCGGCCGTTGACGCCGGTCCCCGAGACAGCAGAAGTCAAGGCTAGAAACTGATCGGTGGCCGCCACATTTATTAACGTCAGCTTAACCATTTGGAATCATTGTTCAACCTGTCCGTGTACGTGGATGAAAAATGATGAAAGCACTTTCCGCATTGATCGCTGCCGCAGCGCTGTTTGGCGGCATTCAGCTGTTTCATGGCGGCAGCCGAGAAAGCGTGGCCAACGAGGCCGCCCCGTCCAACAGCTACAGGCTGGTCGCCAATGGCGATGAGGCGGTCTGTGCAGTCAGCCGCGGGGCCGAAATTTCGGACGGTTTGTCGCTGGTCACCGTTGCTCCGAAATGCCGCCGGCTCTTGCCCGGCATAGAGCAGGCGAAGTTCTGGCGCGAGCAAAACGACGGCACGGTCGCCTTCAGCGCCAACGGCGTCGATCCGATCGTCACCTTCGCGGCTGCCGATGGCGACGGCTACGAATCTTATGCCCCGGCGCTACCGTTGCTGTCGCTGAATAGCTATTAATGCCCAGCGGCCTATTCTGCCGCTACAAAGGGCAGGTATCGCACCGCCATGGCGGTTTAGCCAGCCAATCATAGTGGCCGTTCTGCCACGCCGATTGCGAAAAGAAGTTCCACGCTATTTTAGCATCTTGCGATACAAACGAAGATAGATCGTTATGCACCATTCAATTGGGGGCCTAACGTGAAATCCATCCTTCTCGCATCCACCATGCTTGTCGCCCTTTCGGGTGGCGCTTTCGCTGCCGACGCGCTTGTCGAAGCTCCGGTGGCTTACGAATGGAGTGGCTACTATGTGGGCGCGCAGCTTGGATACAATTGGGGGCACGTCGATAGCCACGACGTCAATATCGACGACGGCAGTTCCGATTGGGCTGACTCGTGGAAGTCCGACGGAGTGATTGGAGGTATCCACGCCGGCTACAATCAGGCCTTCAATTCGATCGTTCTTGGCGTCGAGGCCGATCTCGAAGCCTCGGGAGCGGGCGGCTCCGTGGATTCCGCGTATGCGGGCAATATCAAAACCAAAATCGACGTTCAGGGCTCGTTGCGCGCACGTCTTGGCTATGCGGTGGGACCGGCTCTCCTGTACGGTACGGGCGGTCTCGCAGTCGCTCACTTCGATACCAAATATGACGACGGCACCACGACGGATAGCTCGTCCAACACAAAGGCAGGTTGGACTGTGGGCGCTGGTATCGAATATGCCTTCGCGCAAAACTGGACGACGCGGGTCGAGTATCGCTACAGCGATTTTGGCACGTTCTCCGACAATCCAGCGACCGACAGTTCCTGGCTTTACCCAACCGACGTGACGACTCAAACCGTACGCTTCGGCGTCAGCTATAAGTTCTGATCGCGGGTTCGCGCCAGGGGGCGGACCCGGTCGTTTACTCTGCCGCCGTACGCGCTGCCTGGCGGATCAGGGCGTGGCCCCTGACCGCATCGCCGAAGGCCCGGAATATCTTCACCGAATTGCTGTCCGACTTGACCCAGTATTCCGGGTGCCATTGCACGCCGACGGCGAAGGCGCGGGCGTCGCGCACCGAAACCGCCTCGACCGTGCCGTCGGTGGCGACGGCCTCGACCTGCAGCTTCGAGCCGAGCCGGTCGATGGCTTGGCGGTGCAACGAATTGACCTTGATGTCGCCGGCACCGAACACACCGGCCAGGCAACTGTCAGGTTTGATGGAAATGGTCTGGTGGATGGCGAAGCGTTCGTCCTGCTTGTCGCTCACCGGCGCGCGGTGGTCGAGCGAGCCCTCGCGCTCCTGGATCTCGGTGCCGAGCGTGCCGCCCAGCGCCACGTTCAATTCCTGGATGCCGCGGCAGATGGCGAGCAGCGGCACGCCGCGTTCGATCGCCCGGCGGATCAGCGGCAGCGTCGTGGCGTCGCGCGCCGGATCATAAGGGCCATTGGCTTCGCTGGCGTCGCCGCCATAGAGCGAGGGATGCACATTGGATTTCGAGCCGGTGACCATGACGCCGTCCACCGACGACAGGAGCTCGTCGAAGTCGAGCCGGTCGCCAAATGACGGCACCAACAGCGGGAACACGCCGGCGCCGGTGATCGCCGCTTCCAGATATTGCTGCGGGGCGGCGTGCCAAGTGTAGTTGTCGAACTGACGGACGTCGGTCGATATGGCGACGAGC
>NZ_RZOM01001010.1:0-2246 GCF_003999175.1 Mesorhizobium sp. M7A.F.Ca.ET.027.03.2.1
TCTGGGCCTCCTCCTCCGGCCGGTTGATCAAGCGGAACAAGTCCTGTTCCATTCCAGCCCGCAGCACCGACGTAAGCCATCCCGCGAGATTTTGGAAATGGGCACGAACGCGTGACGCCACCTCTTCCGGCAGCATCTGCATCTCGCCGGCGAGCATCGCGCAGACGCAGAACGACGGCGAGGCATCGCGAATGCATGTCCGCCAATAGTTCAGATAGGACTGCAGTTGTTCAGCAGGGCTTGAGAGTTCTCCCCGGAGAGACTCCAAACCCACTTCGGCCTGCCGCCTGTAACGATCCACCAGCACCGAAACCAGCTCGGCCTTCGTCGGAAAATGATGGTGGATACTCGCCTTCCTGATGCCGATGGCAGCCGAGATATCGGCATAGCTGAACCCGTTGTAGCCTCCCGCGACGATGAGAGACTGCGCGACATCGAGAATCTTTTCTGAAGTCGAAGCCATTGATTTCATATCGCTGCCTACCTTCTGGTAGGCGAACTGTCAAGGTTATGCATCGTTCCCGATTGTCACAGGGAGGTGTTCCGGACATTGGGTTGACTTAGGGGTTTTGTCTACCTACTAATAGGTAGACCGCAACAAGGAATCTGCCGATGCAAAACCAATCTTTCACCCGGTCCGGATGGCTACGATCCTATTATTTCGCACGCGCCATATTTTCTATCGCCTGGGTTGCTGCCGCCGTCCTATTCAACGGGCAACCCGGTCCCACCGCGCTTCTGCTCGTGATCTACCCCGCATCGGACGCCCTCGCCAATCTGGTCGACGCCAGGGTAAATGGCGGCCTGAAGGCCAACTCGTCCCAGGCATTGAATGTCGTGGTCAGCACGATAACGGCGCTCGCCGTCATCGTGGCGGTTAACAACAGCATGTATGCCGTTCTGGCCGTGTTTGGGGTTTGGGCGATCCTCTCGGGTCTGCTGCAGCTGAATACGGGAGCAAGGCGTTGGCGCTACCATGGCGCACAATGGCCGATGATCCTGAGTGGTGCGCAGTCGGCCCTCGCCGGCGGCTTCATGATCAGCCGATCCCTCGGCACGGCTGCGCCGACGATTCTGGACATCGCCCCTTATGCCGGGTTCGGCGCGTTTTACTTTCTGCTTTCCGCAATTTGGCTTGTCGTAGCAGCCTATCGCAAGGCAAACGCCTAGGCGCAGCCTGATCCGGCGGCGGCAAGGTGAACAGTCATCTGCCGCCGTCGAAAGGGCAAGCATCGCTCACTCTTCGCCGCATCGGCTGCCGTTCTGGTTCAAAGACGCGTAGCGTCCTGCTCAGAGTCGACCTGTGTGCGATCAGTGCGCAGTGACTCCTGCCTTAAATCAGCGTCTCTGCGAACAACGTCGTCAGCCGCTTCCAATGGCGTTCGGCACCCGCGGCGTTGAAAACGCTATGATCGGGCACGCACCAGCCATGCGCCATCCCGGCATAGTTCTCGATGACATGATCGACTTCCGCAACCCTGAGTGCCTCGGCCAGCCGCGCCGACTGTTCCGGCGGGAAACTCCTGTCGACGCCGGATGTGCCGACATAGACACGCGCCTTGATCGAGGCTGCCTTGCGATGCGGGCTGTCGGCGGCGTCGCTGGCGAGATTGCCGCCATGGAAGCTTGCGGCCGCCCTTATCCTGTCGGGATAGTTAGCGGCGGCGTTCAACGCCCGGCCGCCACCCATGCAATATCCCACCGTGCCGATCGGCCCGGTGATGCCCTCGGCAGCAAGCGCATCGAGGAACGCACCGCTGTCGCTGATGGTCATGTCCTGCGTCGTGCCGGTGACCAGCGCCATCAGCGGGATTTTGGTCTTTTCCTCGGCGAAGGCGGTCTTGGCGTCGAACGGCCCGTAGGGCGCATTGCGGTAGAATAGGTCGGGCACCAGCACCGCATAGCCTTCATTCGCGAGCCGCTCGGCCATACCGTCGAGCGCCGGCCGCGGACCGAAGGCGTCCTGATAGAGAATGACGCCGGCCTTGGCAGGAGATGCGTTTGCCGAGTGGAAAAGCCCGGCATTGGCAACACCATCCCTGGTCTTGATCTGAAGGTCGTGTTTCGTCATCGCCCGCTCCGTTCGACTGATGCGCGATACATATCCGCGCAAGGCCATACGGCAAGGCATTCCCGGGGCGTGGCAGTCAACATTTCGTGCAGGATTGCGGACGCTATTGCTCGCCCTCGCGCACGGTCCGCGCGCCGACATGCAGCGCACGGCCGGCACCGAGCCCCATGATGGC
>NZ_RZOM01001011.1:0-2244 GCF_003999175.1 Mesorhizobium sp. M7A.F.Ca.ET.027.03.2.1
CCACAAGGGGGAGGGAGACTTCCGTTGGCGCCGACCCACGCGAATCGCCTGTCTTTTCGGTGCCAAAGAAGAATTAGAGGCACGCGGCAGCGTTCCCTCCCCCTTGTGGGGAGGGCTAGGGTGGGGGTCCTCTTCGCAAGAGTCCATGGCCCTGCGTCGACGGGCGTGGTTCGGCGTAACGCCTACTTGACCGACACGCCCTACTTCACCGACATGCTGGGACCACCCTCGACAGCCAGAACCAGCCGGCGGTTGGTGATCTTTGCCAGTTGCGCCAAGCGCCCGGCCGGCCGCTCGCCATAGAGATCGGCCAGCGATGCCGGCAAGACCAGCGCCAGCACGCCGTTGGCGCGCTGTTCCCATTTGAGCCTGGGCATGATGCCGGGCATCGACGCCGTCAGCAGGTAGACGACGCGCATCATCGCGGCGAGTACGCGCGCCCGCTCCAGATAACGCGGCGGCGCCAACGCCTTGATCTCGGGGGCGATGGCTTCGTTGAAGATGCCGTCGTGACGATAGGCGTTGGCCATGGCCAGGAAGGCACGGCCGGGATGGTCGACGCCGAAGAAGGAGGCGTGCGCGATGATGTTGAGCGATTGCTTGCCGCGATATTCGGGATGCGCGCGCCAGCCGATATCGGCCAGCAATGCGGCCGCGTGGCGGTAGCGCGCCTCGTCCTCGGTCTCGTCGATGCCGAAGGCGGCAAAGGTTTTGGCGGTCCAGTCGACAAGTTCATGCGCATGGGTGACGGAGCGCGAGCGCAGGCGTGCAAGCTCCTCCGAGGCCGAAATCAGCGGATCGGCCTTCTGCTCCGCCTCGTCGAGCAGCGAATAGAGAAAACCTTCACGCACGCCGAGCGCCGAGACGACGATCTTCGACGGCTGCATCGCCGCCATGATCTCCTGCAGCACGATGGCACCATAGGGCAGCAGCGAACGGCGGTTCTTGGAAACGCCTTCGATACCCTTGACCTTCTCGATCTCGGCCTTGGCCACCTGCTTGAGGAAATTCGCCGCGCTTTCGGCCGAGATCTCGTAATGGTGCATGACGCCAAGCGGATAGTTGGTCATTTCCATGTGCAGCCGGGCGAGATTTCGCCAGGTGCCGCCGACGGCGTAGAAAGGCCTGCCCTGCCCGCCTTTCAGCAGCTTGGCCTTCGCCAGTTCGTCACGCGCGATCTTCGCCGCCTGGGTCAGCGAGTTCTTCGCCATGTCCTGCAGGCGCAAGCCGCCCAGCGGCAGCGTGATGCCGTCGCCGATCGCTTCGCCGGCGACGTCGACCAGTTCGAGGCTGCCGCCGCCCAGATCGCCGGCGATCCCGTCGGCCGGATGGAAGCCGGAAATGACGCCGAGCGCCGAATAATACGCTTCCTGACGGCCGCTGATGACACGGATCTCAGTCTTCAGCACCTCCTCGGCGCGGTGAATGAAATCAGGGCCATTGACCGCCTCGCGGGCCGCGGCGGTGGCCAGAACATACATCTGCTCGGCGCCGGCCTGGTCGGAAAGCGCGCGAAAGCGACGGAACTCTTCCATCGAGCGCGTCACCGCCTCGGGGTCGAGCTTGCCGGTCGAAACGATGCCCCGGCCGAGACCGGCCAGCATCTTTTCGTTGAACAGCATGGTCGGCGAGCGCGCCAGCCCCTCATAGACGACGAGGCGGATCGAGTTCGATCCGATGTCGATGATGGACAGCGGTCGGCGGTCCTGCAGCCGGCCCTGGGAATCAGACAGCATCAGCCGGACGCTGCAGCGTTCTTCTTGCGGCGCTTGAACTGCGCAATGCGCTTGGGCGCATGCGACTTCAGCGCGTCACCCCGTCCCGACAGGCTCGGATTGGTCATGAAATATTCCTGCGCGTTGAACGGTTCCTCGCCCTCCTCCAGCACGACGCGCCGGGAGGTTCCATCAGCCAATACGTCGAAACTTTGCTGATTGTCCATGATGTTGCCCAGCATGATCTGGCCAAGGATCTGTTCGTGCACAGTTGGATTCGTGATCGGCACCATGGTTTCGACGCGGCGGTCGAGATTGCGCGGCATCAGATCGGCCGAGGAGATGTAGACGATCGCCTCGTCCGACGGCAGGCCGTGACCGTTGCCGAAACAATAGATGCGGCTGTGCTCGAGAAAACGGCCGACGATCGATTTTACGCGGATGTTTTCCGACAGGCCCGGAACCTGCGGCCTCAGGCAGCAGATGCCGCGCACGACCAGGTCGACCTCGACGCCGGCCCGGCTGGCAT
>NZ_RZOM01001012.1:0-2243 GCF_003999175.1 Mesorhizobium sp. M7A.F.Ca.ET.027.03.2.1
AGAAAAAAACCGCCGGTAAACACGGTGTAGGCGCTCACCACCCATTGCAAGGTCTGGCCGGAAAAGCCCAGCCCAGCCCCGATTTCGGGCAGCGCCACGAAGACGATGTTGATGTCGAGAGCGATGATAAGCTGGGCGAAGGCGAGCAATGCCAGCGTGGCGCCGCGCTTCGCGCCAATCCCTCCCTGTGTCGTAGTGGCGCCGAATGGCAGCCCTTGATCGAGTGAACTCATGCCAGTCTCCTTTCGATTCTTTATCGATCGACAAAGAATTGAATTTGCAATCTTGAGTCAAGCGGATTATTTGTGGATCGATAAAGAAATGGAGGTTGCGATGGCGGGACGGCCAAGGGAGTTCGACAGAGCCCAGGCTCTGCAGAAAGCGCGCGATGCCTTCTGGATGCGCGGCTACGAGGGCACCTCGATGGCCGACCTCGTCTCCATGCTTGGCCTGGCCTCGGCGCGCATCTATGCCGCCTTTGGCTCGAAGGAGGATCTGTTTCGCGAAGCCGTTGTTCTCTACGAAACCAGCGAAGGAAGCTTCGCCACCGGTGCCCTTGCCGAAGAACCAACCGCTCGGCGGTTTGTCGAGCGGCTGCTGCGCGATGCGATCGATATCTACACAAGGCCGGATCTGCCGAAGGGCTGCATGGTTGTCTCGGCCGCCACCAACTGCGCTACCGAAAATGACGGCGTGCTGCATTGGCTGGCCGAGCGCCGACTGGCGCGCAATGCATTGATTGTGGAGCGCCTGAGAAAGGGTGTTCGCGACGGCGACCTCAAGCCGGATACCGATCCGGAAGCGCTTGGCGACTACTACACCACGCTGTTGTTTGGCCTCTCAGTGCAGGCGCGCGACGGGGTGCCGAAGAAGCGGCTGCATGACCTGGTCACCGTGGCGATGCCTGCGCTCGACGGTTTCGTCTCACAGCCTTGAGTCTTGCTTCTGGCGCCTCGCGATTTCGACTGCAATTGGCTCGACAAGCTGCCCTGCCGCAAATTATCTATAAAACATGGCAAAGGGCACGGACGACACCATCGCGGTGCGCATCAGCAAGGTTCTGGCGGACCGCATCATCTCGGGCGCGATCGAGCCGGGGGCCAGGCTTCGGCAGGATCATATCGCCGAGGAATTCCAAACCAGCCATGTTCCCGTGCGCGAGGCCTTCCGGCGTCTGGAGGCGCAAGGGCTGGCCATCGGCGAGCCGCGGCGCGGCGTGCGCGTCGCGTCTTTCGATCTGGGCGAGGTCAAGGAGGTCGCCGAAATGCGCGCCGCCCTTGAGGTGCTGGCGCTGCGCCACGCCGCGCCGCACCTGACATCGGCCATTCTCGATCTCGCCGAGGAGGCGACCAAGGCCGGCGACAAGTCCCGCGATGTCAGGTCGTGGGAGGAAGCCAACCGCGCCTTCCACCGCTTGATCCTGGCGCCATGCGGCATGCCGCGCCTGCTCGCCACCATCGACGACCTGCACGCGGCAAGCGCCCGTTTCCTGTTCGCGGCATGGCGGTCGGAGTGGGAGACGCGCACCGATCAGGACCATCGCGCGATCCTCGCCGCCTTGCGGCAGGGAAACACCGAATCGGCGGCCGTCACACTGGGGCGGCACGTCCAATGGATTGGCCGCAAGCCGGTCAGGACGGCTTCCGGAACAACGCGCGAAGCCTTCGCCATCGTAGGTTAGACAGCCTCCGCCAAAGCGAGGGCTTGCAATCCCCAGGGAAGTGTGGATTCGATAATAGATCGGAAAGAGAAATTATCTATAATTTTCATCGATCGAAGGAATCCCAATGACAGACGTCGCATTCTCCCCCGGCAAGCCGTCGTTCAGTCCGCTCCGGCTCCAGGATCGTTCTCTTGCCTGGCAGGTTGGAGCCGTCGTGCTTGGCACCCTGTTCCTGGCGCTGGCGTCCTATATCGAGGTGCCGATGGTGCCGGTCCCGGTAAACATGCAGACCTTTGCCGTGACCCTGATCGGCGCGCTCTATGGCTGGCGGCTTGGCGCGCTCACCATCGTCGCCTGGCTGGTCGAGGGTGCGGTCGGCTTTCCGGTTCTGTCCGGAGGGGCAGCGGGTGCCGCGCATTTCGTCGGGCCGACGGGTGGCTATCTCTTCGCCTTCCCGCTTGTCGGCGCCTTGGTCGGCTGGCTAGCAGAACGCGGCTGGAACGGCAAAAGGGTGATGCTTGCCTTTGTCGCCATGCTGCTTGGCAACCTTGCCTGCCTTGTGCTGGGCACAGCATGGCTT
>NZ_RZOM01001013.1:0-2243 GCF_003999175.1 Mesorhizobium sp. M7A.F.Ca.ET.027.03.2.1
GCCTATGCGGATGACGGCACGCTGTGGCTGGCCAATGGCTCGGCCGAGCACGCGCCGTCGCAATGGGCCGCCGATCTGATGAAGAAGGGTGCCTCCGGTTCGCTGTGGAAGCGAGACGCCGCGGGCGGTGATTTCCGCAAAGTCGCCGGCGAGATTGCCTTTCCCTATGGGCTGCATCCTGTCGGCAGGGATGTGCTGGTCTGCGAAAGCTGGCGTCATCAGTTGGTGCGTTTCGATGGCGCGACGGGCAGCCGCTCGACGGTTCTGACGCATCTGCCCGGCTATCCCGCGCGGCTGTCGCCTTCCGCCGATGGTGGGGCGTGGCTGACCTTGTTTGCGCCGCGCAACCGGCTGATCGAATTCGTGCTACAGGAAACGCATTACCGTCAGGACATGCTGAGCCAGGTGCCGCCGGCCTACTGGATCGCGCCAGCGCTGGCCTCCAGCCGCAGCTTCCTCGAGCCGCTGCAATGCGGCGGCATCCGCACCATGGGCATCCACAAGCCATGGTCGCCGAGCCGCTCCTACGGGCTGGTGGTCAGGCTCGACCAGAAGATGCAGCCGCAATTCAGCCTGCACAGCCGCGCCAACGGCACGCGCCATGGCATCTGCAGCGTTGCGGAAAAGGACGGTCTTCTGTTCATCGCCTCCAGGGGCGGCGACTGCATCCTTTCCGTCGCCACGGGAGGTTTCTGATGGAACCGATTGTCCGTCTGGAGAATGTCACCAAGAACTACCGCGGCGTGCCCGCTGTGAAGAATGTCAGCTTCGACCTGCGCAAAGGCGAGATCCACGCGCTGCTTGGCGAGAACGGCGCGGGAAAATCGACGCTGACCAAGATCATCGCCGGTGTGGTCGACGCCACCTCGGGCAAGATGTTCCACAAGGGGCAGGAGATCGCCTACGCCTCGCCGCACGCGGCGCTTCAGGCCGGTATCGCCATGGTGTTCCAGGAAACCAGCTTGGTGCCGTCGATGACGGTGGCGCAGAACCTTTATCTCGGCACCGAAAAGTTCCTCAACCGGCTGCGCGGCACCTACATTTCGGCGCAGCAATTCCTGCAGTCGCTGAACTTTCCCGTCGATCCGAACGCCATGGTGGCGACGCTGGGTGCTGCCAAGCGGCAGATGGTCGAGATCGCGCGCGCGGTGCACCACAATGCCGAGATCATCATCTTCGACGAGCCTACGGCGACGCTGACGCCGGAAGAAAAGCGGCACTTCTTCGCGCTGATCCGCCGGCTGAAGGCGAGCGGCGTCTCCATCGTCTTCATCAGCCACGCGCTGGAAGAGGCGCTGATGATCGCCGACCGCATCACCATCCTGCGCGACGGCGAACTGGTCGTCACCGATGACACGTCGGCCTTCGACCGCGACAAGATCGTCGCCGCCATGGTCGGGCGTACCCTGTCGGGACAGATCTACAGCCAGCGCGACGAGGCCAGGCTGCGCAAGGCCGGCAAGAAGGTCCTGTCGGTGCAGGACATCTCGATGAGCAATGTCGTGCGCAACAATTCCTTCTCGATCTTCGAGGGCCAGATCACCGGCGTGTTCGGGCTGATCGGGTCGGGCCGTACCGAGACGTTCAAGATCGTCTCGGGCATCTACAAGCGCGATTTCCGGCGTGGCGGCGCCATTGAGCTGGACGACAGGCCGGTGCGCTACCTCGTGCCGAGCGAAGCGGTGGCTGACGGCATCGTCTATGTCACCGAGGACCGCAAGAGCGAGGGCATCTTCGAGACGATGGGCATTGCCGAGAACCTGTTCGGCGGGCTGCTGGCGGCGGGCCGCGAAAAGGCCTGGGTAATCAACGCGCAGGAAATGCGCGCGCTCTCAGCCGAATGGACGAAGACGCTGAACATCAAAGCGATCAACGACAATGCGCGCGTCGTCGAGCTTTCCGGCGGCAACCAGCAGAAGGTGGTGATCGGCAAAGGGCTGGTGCAGCAGCCGCGCATCGTCATCTTCGACGAGCCGACGCGCGGCGTCGATGTCGGCGCGATCGCCGAGATCCATCAGATCATCAACCGGCTGGCCGACGAGGGCCTGGCCGTCGTCGTCATCTCGTCCTACCTGCCGGAGATCATGAACCTGTCCGACCGCATCCTGGTCTGCCGCCAGGGCCGCATCGTCGAGGAGTTTTCGCCGGCCGAGGCGACGGAGGAGAAGATCATGTACGCGGCCGTGCATTAGGTTTTTGGCTGGTGCCTACGTTGATAATTGGCCAGGACATCCATCCCTTCG
>NZ_RZOM01001014.1:0-2242 GCF_003999175.1 Mesorhizobium sp. M7A.F.Ca.ET.027.03.2.1
GACAAACACCATGCCTGCAGCGGCCAAATTTACCGGTTGCGCACCACCACGCACGCCCCACCGACACTTTGCAATTTCTGGCAAATAACGTTGGCATCGGCGCGGCGGTCGACACCGATCCTGACCGCGTAGATGCCGCGCCGGCCGATCGGCGTGCGCACCCGGCTGACCACCGGATCATGCCCGTTGAGTAGGGCCGGGAACCGGCTCCTTACCCTGACCCACTGGTTGATCGCGGCGCTGCGGCGAAAATTGCCGGCCACCTGGATGCCCCATGGCTTCATGTTGATCGAAGCCATGGCCACCGTCCGCGACATGATCACCGGCAGTTTTCGGCAAGCGACGGCAAACTCCGTCTTTGCGTCGAGCGGCTCGACCTTTCCAGCATAGGCCCGGTCGGTGAACTTGTCGGCTGGTTCGCCCATGATGTCTAAGACATAGCTTTCGGTTTCCATCGGCAGGAAACCGCCGGAGCTGAGCCAGCGCGACACCCGGCTCTCGCCGGCATTGTAGGCGGCGGCCGCCAGGCCGAGATTGCCATAGCCGGTTTTCATTTCGGCGAGATATCTGGCCGAAGCCGGGATCGCCTGGTTGATGTCGAAGGAATTGGCAAGCCCGCGCATCTTGGCGGTGCCCGGCATGAACTGGGCAATGCCTTCGGCACCGACCGGACTGACGGCGTTGGGATCGAAACGGCTTTCCTTCCAGATCAGCCGGGCGAAGAATCCCTGGACAGGCCGTTCTGGTCGGCATTCGCCTGGATCAGATTGCAGACCTTGTCGATCAGCCGCTGCTTGGCGGATTGCGGCGGATCGGCTTGCACAAGGGTCGACCAGGTCAGCCCGTACAGCAGGATCAGCGCTGCCCAAAGGAAACGCTGCATCGGTTCTACTCGGCCGCGGCCTTGCCGCGACCGAACCGTTGCTCGATATAGTCGGCGACCATTTTCTCGAAATCCGCGGCGATCGACGGCCCGCGCAGCGTCGCCGCCTTTTTGCCGTCGACGAAGACAGGCGCCGTCGGCATTTCGCCCGTGCCGGGCAGCGAAATGCCGATATCGGCATGCTTGGACTCGCCGGGGCCGTTGACGATGCAACCCATCACCGCGACCTTGAGGTTCTCGACGCCGGGGTATTTGTCGCGCCACACGGGCATGTTCTTCCTGAGATCGGCCTGGATGTTCTGGGCGAGTTCCTGGAACACGGTGGAGGTGGTGCGGCCGCAGCCGGGGCAAGCGGCAACAATCGGCACGAACTGTCTGAACCCCATGGTTTGCAGCAATTCCTGCGACACCTGCACCTCGCGCGTGCGGTCGCCGTTCGGCTCCGGTGTCAGCGAGATGCGGATGGTGTCGCCGATGCCTTGCTGGAGCAGGATGCCCATGGCGGCCGACGAAGCGACGATGCCCTTCGAGCCCATGCCGGCTTCGGTCAGGCCGAGATGCAGCGCGTGGTTGGAGCGGGTGGCGAGTTCGGTATAGACGGCTATCAGGTCCTGCACGCCGCTGACCTTGGCCGACAGGATGATTTTTTCGCGGCCAAGGCCGATCTCTTCCGCCATCTCGGCCGACAGGATCGCCGACTGCACGATCGCCTCGCGCATCACCTCCTGGGCCGTCAGCGGAAAACCCTTGTCCTGGTTGTCGTCCATCAGCCGGGTCAAAAGCTCCTGGTCGAGCGAGCCCCAGTTGACACCGATGCGCACCGGCTTGTCGTGCCTGATCGCCATCTCGACGATATCGGCGAACTGGCGGTCCTTCTTGTCCTTGAAGCCGACATTGCCCGGATTGATGCGGTATTTGGCCAGCGCCTCGGCGCAGGCCGGATGATCGGCCAAAAGCTTGTGGCCGATATAGTGGAAATCGCCGACCAGCGGCACGTTGATGCCGAGCCGCTGAAGCCGCTCATGAATGCGCGGCACGGCGGCGGCACTCTCGTCGCGATCGACGGTGATGCGCACGATCTCCGAGCCGGCCCGGTGCAGCGCTGCGACCTGCGCAACCGTCTGGTCGATATCGGCCGTATCGGTGTTGGTCATCGATTGGACGATAACGGGCGCACCGCCGCCGACGACCACGCCGCCGACATCGACGCTGACCGACGTGCGGCGGGGGAAAGGAGAGGAAAAATATCCGGTCATGCCGGCAGCCTTTTGTCTCTGGAGCATCTTGTGTCCTGCATGGACGCACAACGACGCCCCGGACCTCAGCGCATCGGCCCGGGGCGTCGTTGTGCGTCCATGC
>NZ_RZOM01001015.1:0-2239 GCF_003999175.1 Mesorhizobium sp. M7A.F.Ca.ET.027.03.2.1
GTTCCCGAACCGAAGGTGCTGGCGGTGAAGCCGGCGCCGCTGCTGGTGGTGATGACAAGGCCGCCATTGGTGAAGGCGAGAGTGCCCTTGGTCTGCGGGTCCATCACGTACGACGGTGCCTTGACGATGGCATCGTTGGCGCCGGTGTTGAATATCTTCGACGTGCCGGAGAAGGTGACCGTGCCGTTGGCCGAGCCGCCGATGGCGACACCCTCGCCACCGCTGTGATCGATGGTGCTCGAAATATCGTATATGCCTTCGGCATGGCCAAAGAAGTCGAAGGCCGTCGATGACGTGGTGGAAACGACGGAACCGCTCATGTTCAGACGGGTCGCATCGCCCGTGGCGCTTAACACCGCGCCCACACCGACCGTGATCGAACCTTTGTAGGTCAGCGTGGTGAAGGCCAGGTCATTGCCGCCGCCGAGGCTGATAGCCGAGAGGGTGGTATTCGTGATGCTGGCGCTGCCGTTGATGCCGACGTTGACGGTCCCGCCCTGCGAGCTCTGTATGATGCCGAACTGGCCGCCATCGATGGTCAGGGTGGATCCGGCGACATTGGCGATGTTGACGGTACCAACCTCGGGACCGCCGATATTGAACCCGGCATACTGGACGTCGAGATCGATCGTCCCGGTGAAATTGACCTCTCCGGTGCCACTCAGGGCGTACAGCCAGGCGCCGGTGTATCCAGTATCCCTCAGGCCGCCGATGTTGACATCCCCGACGAGCGCCCAACAGCGTCACTCCGGCACCGCCGGGGTCGCCGGGAAGGGGGATCGTGGAGTCCGCCGAGATGCTGTCGAAGGTAATGCCGGCGCTGCCGACATTGGCACCATACACAGCAAGCCCGTCGCTGCCGGCATTGATCTTGTTGCCCGCGCCGGTGACGGTAATAATGGTGGAGGTTGCGCCAGCCGGGCCTAAATCGCCAATTGCGACGAAGCCCGCCCCGGCCATTGTCGATATATCAAGGCCGCCATGGGTGAAGTCGATCGTGCTGTTGGTATTGAGTGCCGGGGCGCCTAAGCCGTAATTGCCAATGATGCCCAAGCTCACGCCGTCCGTCGCGCCCGAGCTGATCACCTTGCTGGTGCCCGAGAACGTGATCGCGGCTGCGTCGTTACCGGCAACGACGATGTTGCCGCCGGCGGACGCATTGGTATCGGCCAGATTACCCGACAGCGTCACCGAGCCACCGGTCATGCTCTGGATCGACGCCGCGGCGCCCGTGCCGTTGCTGGCAATCGTGCCGCCATAGGAAATCGTCGCGTTGCCACCGCTGCCGGCGATCGTCGAGCCGACATTGAACGACGTGCCCGAACCGGTGTTGGTCAGCGTACCGGTGCCGAAGCTTGCGGTGCCGGCCAGGTTCTGCAGGTCGATGCCGCTGCCGGAAGCGAAAGTCGCACTTGTCGAGGCGAAGTTGATACCGGCCGTGATGCCGTCGAGCGCCACCGCCTGCGCGTTGGTGGCGTTGATCGTGCCGGTCGTGACATTGACCGTGCCGCCGCCGCTGGCGCTGAACGCCGTCGCGCCCGATGTGGTGATGTCCAGATCGGCGAAGGTGACCGTAGAGCCAGCGTTGTTGGTAAGCGAGGCACCATTGCCGTTGACTGTGACCTTGCCGGTGAAGTTGATCGTGCCGCCGGTGCGGTTGGCGATCGAGATGCCGCCGCCGGTCAGCGTGCCCGCCGGTCCGCTGTTGGGCAAGGTGCCGCGCGTGACCGTGATGTTGCCGGCGCCGCCATCGACGTCGAGCAGCGTGCCGGCGACGTTGACGTTGTTGTCCGTGATCGACAAATTGGTGTCGAGGCCGGCGACCTTGAACGCCGTCTGGCCGGTGGCGACATTGCTGACCGTGACGCCCTGGATGACGATGCCGCCGACATTGCTGAAGCCGCCGGCATTCTGGTCGATGGTGAAGACCGAACCGCTGCCGCCGGTGAAGTCGAACGCGGTGTCGCGCACCTGGTTGCTGCCGAGCAGCTGCAACGTATCGCCGCCCGTGCTCTTGACCACGCCCTCATTGCCGGTGACGTTGCCACCGGTGGCGCCGAGATTGCCCTGGACATTGATCGGCTGGATGGTGCCGGAGGTGATGATCGAACTGCCGTTGCCGAAGCCGGTGATCGACTGGCCCGAATCGAGCGTGAACGGCGTGGCGCTCAGATCGACCGTGCCGACAAAGGCGAAGGTCAGTGTGCCGGTCATGGCATCGGCCTGAGCGGCCGTGACC
>NZ_RZOM01001016.1:0-2237 GCF_003999175.1 Mesorhizobium sp. M7A.F.Ca.ET.027.03.2.1
ATCTACCTCGACGAGATCGCCCGGCTTTCGGAAAACTGGCGCGGCGACCGCATCGTCAAGCGCTGGGAGATGGGCTTTCTCAACCGCCATTTCGCCGACCATCTCGGCACCGACATGCGCCGTTTCGTCCTGCACGGTCCCGATGGCGAACTGGTCGCTTTGCTCGACTTCGACCCGTTGTTTGCCGACGGCAAGGTCATCGGCTACACCACCGCCTTCAAGCGCAAGCATCTCGACGCCTCACCGCATGCCGAGATCGGCCTGACCAAGTTCGCCGTTGACCGTTTTCGCGAAGAGGGCATCTCGGTGGTCACGCTCGGCCTGTCGCCGCTCGTCGATGTGGGCCCGAGCGGATTTGCCGAAAGCGATTTCTGGCGCAATGCCTTCCAGCGCGCCTATTCTTCTCCCTGGGTCAATCGGCGCAGGTTCAACCTGCAGGGCCAGGCGGCGTTCAAGCGCCGCTTCCACGGCGTCGAGGAGCCGGTCTACATCGCCTTCCGCAAGGGGACGTATGTCGAGATGCTGGGGCTGCTGCGGCTGGTCAAGGCGATCTAGGTCTGGTGATATTCAGGTGAGGCCGGCCTGCAAATGGCGGCTTCCTGCGCTTCCCTAGTTCTACTGCCACGCAGTAGAACTGAGCTCACGTACAAAAAGTACGCTCCGCTCCGGTTCTCGGAATCCACCATTTTCGACTCGGCCTGACCTGAATCTCAACAGACCTAGCGGCGCTCAGGGCGCTTTCGCCGCTCAGTTCCTGAGCCGGTAGCCGGTCCTGAATATCCAGGCGACGATCGCTATGCAGATCAGCAGAAAGACGATCGTCATGCCGAGGCTGATACCGACCGAGACATCGGATTTGCCGTAGAAGCTCCAGCGGAAGCCGCTGATCAGATAGACGACCGGATTGAACAGCGTCACCGTGCGCCAGATCTCGGGCAGCATGTTGATCGAATAGAAGCTGCCGCCGAGGAAGGTCAGCGGCGTGATGATCAACAGCGGCACCAGCTGCAGCTGCTCGAAACTCTTCGCCCAGATGCCGATAATGAAGCCGAACAGGCTGAAGGTCACCGCCGTCAGCACCAGGAAGGCGAGCATCCAGAACGGATGCAGGATGGTCAGCGGCACGAACAGCGAGGCGGTGGCCAGGATGATCAGACCGAGAAGGATCGACTTGGTCGCGGCACCGCCGACATAGGCGATGACGATCTCCAGATAGGAGACCGGCGCCGACAGAAGCTCGTAGATCGAGCCGACGAATTTCGGGAAATAGATGGCAAAGGAGGCGTTGGAGATCGACTGCGTCAACAGCGACAGCATGATCAGACCCGGCACGATGAAGGCGCCGTAGCTGATGCCGTCGATCTCGGTGATGCGCGAGCCGATGGCCGAGCCGAAGACGACGAAATACAGCGACGTCGAGATGACCGGCGAGACGATGCTCTGCAGCACGGTGCGGAAAGCACGCGCCATTTCCATGCGGTAGATCGCCCATACGGCGCGAAGGTTCATGGCTCCCTCCTCACCAGATTGACGAAGATCTCCTCGAGCGAAGAGTTTTGCGTGTCGATATCGCGGAACTGGATGCCGCCGGCCTCGAGATCGCGCATCAACGAGGCGACGCCGGGCCGCTCGGCCTGATTGTCATAGGTGTAGGTCAGCTGCCCGCCATCGGGCGACAACTCCAGCGCATAGCGCGAGAGCGCCTCGGGAATGGCCGTCAGCGGATTGCGCAGTTCCAGCACCAGCCGCTTGCGGCCGAGCTTGCGCATCAGTTCGGCCTTGTTCTCGACCAGGATGATCTCGCCGCGGTTGATGACGCCGACCCGGTCGGCCATCGCCTCGGCTTCCTCGATATAATGCGTGGTGAGGATGATCGTGACGCCGTCCTCGCGCAGCCGGCGCACCATCGCCCACATGTCCTGGCGCAGCTCGACGTCGACGCCGGCGGTCGGCTCGTCGAGGAACAGGATGCGCGGCTCATGCGACAGCGCCTTGGCGATCATCAGCCGGCGCTTCATGCCGCCCGACAGGGTGATCGCCTTGGCGTCCTTCTTGTCCCACAGCGACAGGTCGCGCAGCACCTTCTCGACAAAGCCGGGGTTGGCCGGCTTGCCGAACAGGCCACGGCTGTAATTGACCGTCGCCCAGACGCTCTCGAAGGCGTCGATGGTCAGTTCCTGCGGCACCAGCCCGATCAGACCGCGCGCGGCGCGATAATCCTTGTTGATGTCGTGGCC
>NZ_RZOM01001017.1:0-2237 GCF_003999175.1 Mesorhizobium sp. M7A.F.Ca.ET.027.03.2.1
CCATCCGCAGGACGGGCGAAGCAGATCAAAGTCGACATTTCTGCACCGGCAATCGGTGAAAACAGCCAAAACCGTGCGGCGGCGTCAGGGCAAGCGGCTGGTTATCGACGGGCCGTTCGCCGAGACCAAGGAGCAATTGCTTGGTTTCGTCATGATCGAGGCCGGAGATCTCGAAGCGGCGCTGGACATTGCCGCTGGTATTCCACTGGCCGAACTCGGCACGATCGAGGTCCGGGCCATCTACGACATACCGGGGTCATAGAGCCCTGCCAGCGTTGTGGCTGCTTCGAAAACCAGAGCGTCGGGCTGAGCGTTCGGGCTTCGGTTCCGTGCGCAACTTTTGCGTGTTGAAGCAAGGCGAGAGTTCTCCTATCGTCGCCGGGGTTCTTGGGGATTTCGACATGCCTTTCCTGATTGCTATCCTTGGCGTGATGGGCGCGGCGGCGTTCTGGTGGTACCGGATGAAGGCCATGAACGAGGCCGCGCGTGACGTTGCCGATGTCATTGGCCGGGTACAGGGCTCCGTGCGCCGCAAGAAGCTGCGCAAGCAGGCGGCGCTGTCGCCGCTGACGGCGATCGATGATCCGGTCGTAGCGGCGGCTACGCTGATCACATCAATCGTCTCCGAGGATGGGCCAATCCTGCCGCAGCGCGAGGCCGTCATCCGCGCGGTGATTTCCGAGATCGCCGACAAGAAGAAGACCGACGAGGCGGTGATCTATGCCAAATGGGCGGCGGCGCAAGTCGACGACGCCACCGTTGTCATCGACAAGCTGGCGCCGTTCCTGCGCGAACGTCTCGATGTCGCCGAGCGAAACGATCTGCTGCAGATGGTCAACCGCGCCGCCCAGGGCGGCGAGAAACGCCTGGAGATATCCGACCAGAGGATATTGCGGCTGCGGCAAAAGCTGGGTTTCGAGGTCAACTGAGCGCCTACCTTGGGTGATTGGCGGAAACGCCATCGCTTTCGTCATCCTGGGGCGGAGCAAGGAGCGAAGCGACGCGGCGCAGACCCCGGGATCCATGCGCGACTCAAACGCGTCACCACGGTGTAGAATTCTGCTCCGCTGCATTCTTCTGCCAAGGTCGCGGCATGGATCCTTGGGTCTTCGCTCCGCTTCGCGTCGCTACGCCCAAGGATGACGACGTTGGGGGCGCTGAATCGATCAGATCGCCTCGCCCTTCAATAGTCGCGGCGTGCTGGCGGACAGTCCCGACGCCTGCCGGATAAAAAAATCCTTCAGGCGCGGCATGCGTTCGACGAGACCGAGGCCGATGTCGCGGACGGTGCGCAGCGGGCCGATATCGTTGGAAAACAGCCGGTTCAGCGCGTCCGTGGTGACACCCATCTGCACCGTGTCGAAGCGGCGCCACTGCTGGTAGCGCTCGAGCACGTCGAGCGCGCCGATGTCCCGGCCGAGCCGGTCGGCCTCGACGATCACCTCGGCAAGGGCCGCGACATCCTTGAAGCCGAGATTGAGGCCCTGGCCGGCGATCGGGTGGATGCCGTGGGCGGCATCGCCGGCGAGCGCGATGCGGGGTGCGACGAAGGCGCGCGCAATGGTCAGGCCGAGCGGCCAGGCGCGCGGCTTGTCGGCAACGCGGATTTCGCCAAGCTTCAGGCCAAAGCGCTGTTCGAGTTCGTGTTCGAAGAGGAGATCGTCACCGGCCACCAGCTTTTCGGCATCGGGCGTACGCTCGACCCAGACGATCGACGAGCGGTTGGTGCCGTCCTCGCCGGGCTTGAGCGGCAATGTGGCGAAGGGGCCGGCCGGCAGGAAATGCTCTTCGGCGCGACCGTTATGCGGGCGTTCATGGGCCACGGTGCAGACGATGCCCGACTGGCCATATTCCCATTTCACCGTCTTGATGCCGGCCATGTCGCGCAGCTTCGAGTTGACGCCGTCGGCGGCGACCAGCAGGCGGGCCTTCAGGGTCGCGCCGTCGGCGAGATGCACTGTGATGCCAGCGCCGTTGGTCTCGAACCCCTGCACGGCGACGCCTTCGATGATGTCGATGCCGAGCTTTTCGGCGCTGGCCCGCAAGGCGCCGTTCAGCACCCTGTTGGCGACCATATGCGCAAAGGGCTCGCCCGGCGCCACTTCGCCGTCGAAGGTCAGAAAGACCGGACGCACCGGATCGGCGGTGCGCGAATCGGTGATGATCATCTCGGTGATCGCCTGCGCCTGGGGCACGATCTCGGCCCACACGCCGAGCTGGTCGAGCATGCGGCAGGC
>NZ_RZOM01001018.1:0-2237 GCF_003999175.1 Mesorhizobium sp. M7A.F.Ca.ET.027.03.2.1
CTGGAGCGCTGGCCGGAGCGTGTGCTGGCGATGCCCATCGCCGAGAATGGTTTTGTCGGGGTGGCGCTGGGTGCAGCGCTTTGCGGCTTGCGGCCGATGGTCGAGATCATGTTCGGCGACTTCTGCCTGGTTGCCGCCGACCAGCTGTTCAACGCGGTCAGCAAGGTGCGCCACATGTTCGGCGGCGGCTTTCCGGTGCCAATCGTGGTCAGGGTGCGCGTCTCGCCGCACACCGGCTACGGCTCGCAGCATTCGGGCGATCCGTCCGGCCTGTTCGCCCTGTTTCCCGGCTGGCGCATCGTCGCGCCGACGACGCCCTTCGACTATATCGGCCTGATGAATTCAGCGCTGAAATGCGACGATCCGGTCGTCGTCATCGAGCATGTCGAGCTGTTCCCGAGCGAAGGCCCTGTGCCTGCGGACGACCGCGACTATTGCGTGCGGCTCGGCAAGGCGAAGATCGTCAGGCCGGGCAGCGCCTGTACACTGCTCACCAGCGCCAGCATGGTTGCCGTCGCCAGCCAGGTGGTCGAGGAGACCGGCGTCGATGCCGAGATCATCGACCTGCGCAGCCTCGACCCGACCGGGCTCGACTGGCCGCTGGTGGAGGCCTCGATCCGCAAGACCAACCGGGTAGCCGTCATCGAACAGGTGCAGCGTGGGCTATCGCTTGGCGGACGACTGACACAGGAGATTCAGGATCGCGTGTTCGATTATCTCGATCACGAGATCCTGCATGTGACGGGAAGCCTCTCGGCTCCCGTCGTATCGGCCCCGCTCAACCGCGCCGCACTGGGCGGCGCTGAAAAGCTCAAGGCCGCGCTTCAATCCCTCACTGCCGTGGGTGGATAGAGCGAACGCATTGCCACAAAGATCCGACAAGAAAATGGGAGAACTGACATGAGCATCCTACAGAGAAACAAGACCAGGGCGACGATGCTGGCAGCCGTGCTGCTGGCCACCAGCGCCTTCTGGGCGCCGGCCACGTTCGCGCAGGACAGCAAGCCGCTGGTCATTGCGCGCAACATCGACCTCAACTCGCTCGATCCGCACCGCGCCTTCTGCGACACCTGCCAGATCTACAATTCCAGCGTCTATGAATCGCTGCTGACGCTGGACAAGGACAACAAGCTGATCCCGTTGCTCGCTTCCAAATGGGAAGGCAATGCCGACCAGAGCAGCTTCACCTTCACGCTCGACCCGGCCGCCAAATTCTCGGACGGTTCGCCGGTCGAAGCCAAGGACGTGAAATGGTCCTGGGAGAGGCTGAAGAACCTCAAGGGCAGCGCCTCGTTCCTGATGGACAATGTCGCCTCGATCGAGACCCCGGACGCGCATACGGTGGTCGTCAAGATGGTCGCGCCGAGCTCCGAATTCCTCAACATCGCGGCGGCGCCCTACGCAGCGGTCGTCAACAGCAAGGTTGCTTCCGAAGCCGGCGCCAAGGCCGATGCGGACGCTTCGACGACAGACAATGCCGAGGCCTGGTTTCTGGCGCATTCGGCCGGCAGCGCACCGTTCGTGCTGAAATCCTATGAGCCCAATTCGGAACTGCGGCTGGCACGCAACGACAAATACTGGCGCACGGCGCCGGCGCTGAGCGAAGTCGTCATCCGCCAGACCAAGGATGCGGTGGCCCAGGCACAGATGCTGCAGAGCGGCACCGCCGACATCGCCATGCAGATCGACCCGGACACGGCCAAGACGATGACCGGCAGCGACGTGAAAATCGAGACCGTGCCGTCCTACAATTTCATCTATGTGGCGCTGTCGCCCGGCGCCAAGGCCAACAAGGTTCCGCTGACGCCCGAAGTGCGCGAGGCCATTTCGCTCGGTCTCGACCGTCCGAGCATCCTCGACTTCACCATCGGCTCCGAGGGCCAGTTGATCAGCGCACCGATCCCGCTCGGCTTCCCCGGCGGTTCGGGCTTCGAGGCGCAACCCTATGACGTCGCCAAGGCAAAGGAACTTCTGGCCAAGGCCGGCCATGCCGACGGCTTCGAGATGGAAGCGGCGTTTCCCGGCATGAACGTCTATGGCGTCGATCTGTCGCTGTTGATGCAGAAGGTTCAGCAGGATTTGGCCAAGATCAACATCAAGCTCGACCTGCAGCCGATCCCCTTCGCCAACTGGCGCGAACGCGTCAATGGCGACGGCATCCCGATGACGGCGGTGTTCTACGCGCCGGACTATTACGGCACGTCGCAATACGTCGATTATTTCGCCATGACCAAGGG
>NZ_RZOM01001019.1:0-2237 GCF_003999175.1 Mesorhizobium sp. M7A.F.Ca.ET.027.03.2.1
AGATCACCCTCGGCGTCATTCCAGGCATGGGCGGGTCACAAAGGCTGACCCGCTTCGTCGGCAAGTCGAAAGCGATGGACATGTGCCTGACCGGGCGGATGATGGATGCCGCCGAGGCCGAGCGGTCTGGCCTGGTGTCGCAGGTCGTGCCTGCCGGCGAGCTTGTCGAGGAGGCGCTGAAGGCCGCGGCCAAGATCGCCGCTTTCTCGCTACCATCGGTGATGATGGCGAAGGAGGCTGTCAACCGCGCCTTCGAGACGACGCTTGCCGAGGGATTGCGGTTCGAGCGCCGGCTGTTTCACTCGCTGTTTGCACTGGACGATCAGAAGGAAGGCATGGCGGCCTTTGCCGAGAAGCGGAAGCCGAATTTCACCAACCGCTGACGCCAATCCCTTGGCCGCGAAGAAGATGGCTGCTGGCCGCCAAAAAGAAGGCCGGGCAGCGTTGACGCGCCGGAAAAGCTGAACTATAAGCCGCACCAACCGAGGCGGCCCCGTGGCTGCCCGTTTGTTTTTTGCGCCCTGCGGCATCCCGCATGCGCCGACCAGATCAGAAGAGAGGCATCATGGCCAATACATCCTCGGCCAAAAAGGCAACGCGCAAGATCGTCCGCCGCGCAGCGATCAACAAGAACCGCCGCTCGCGCGTCCGCACCTATATCCGCCAGGTCGAAGAGGCCCTTGCCTCCGGTGACAAGGCTGCCGCACAGGCTGCCTTCAAGATCGCGGAGCCGGAATTGATGCGTGCCGCGACCAAGGGCGTGATCCACAAGAACACGGCGTCCCGCAAGGTGTCGCGACTGGCTCAGCGGGTCAAGGTACTGTCGGCCTGACATTACTTGCCTAGACTGACGTTCTTCGAACCCGGCCGTTTGTGCCGGGTTTTTTCGTTTGCCGGCATGCACTTAAAAAGAATGTCCGGAAACGGCGTCTTATGCGGCATTTCACAATTAGGAATAGTTTGCCGGCATATGCATGCCTGCTGGTGATCGGCATGCTTGAAACGGCCGACCTAAAGATTCTTAACTGTCAGAAATAGCTTATACCTTTCAGCGACTTACAGATGGTGATCCACAGCTTGTCCACACCGGACCGGCCCGATCGGGGAGAAGTCGCTGTCAAGCGAATTATTTCAGAATATTTCTGTCAGCGCCCGGTTTTTCATATTCGCCGGAAAAGGGTTTGAATCACAATGGCTTTGTTAAAATGTGCCGTCGCGGCACGCCACTCGAACCCGCCTCCACTAACCAGATTCCTTAAAAATCCGTTAGACGTGGCCTTGCCCTATCCACAGCGATTTCGGTAGTGTCGATCTATCGAAAGGGACGGGCTCTGGCTCTTAACCTAAGCCTGAATCGGCCAGCTTAAATTGGCGGGATTTGCAACGCGGATTAAGTCCGCGGACGGCTTTGGTTTGTCGATACGGTAGGGGACTGGCGTAACTAGACATGGCAGGTAGACGGCGCGCCGGCGCTCTTTTCGCCGGGCGGTGTTGTATTGCCCTGACATACCCAACGCGGACTGGCTTCCATGGGCCGGCACCGGTTCCCACGGATAATGGGCGACGTTCATCTGCCGGCGGCGGCAGCGGACATCGTAGCAAAGACTTAGGTCGCCGGAACCGGATGCAGGAGGCGCATCCCCGGTGGAAAACAGGTACGGAAGGACAAGGAAAAGATCATGCAGAGCGGCATTGAAAGGGAACTTACGGGCGACCTCCCATTTCCTGGAACTTTGATCGGAGCAAACGACATGGCGGTGTCCAGCGACGCGGAACAGAAATTCGACCGGGTCAAGACCCAGTTGAAGGCGCGCCTGGGAACCGAAGTCTATTCGAGCTGGTTTGGCCGCATGAAGGTCGCCGAGGCTTCCAAGGGCATCGTCCGCATCTCCGTGCCTACCGCCTTCCTACGTTCATGGATCAACGGCCACTATCTCGACCTCATTTCCGAGCTGTGGAAGCAGGAGGATGCCGATCTCCTCAAGATCGACATCGTCGTGCGCACGGCAACCCGTCAGGGACGCAGCCAGGCCGAGCCAGAGGTAACGCCAGCACGCAGCAAGATGACACGGCAGACGCAGACGGCACTTGCCGCCGGCACAGTCAGCCCCAGCCGGGTGGAGCGCGCACCGGCTCCGCGTCCGGGCACACCGATCGAGAGCGAATTTCGCCACAACGTGCTGGGGTCGCCGCTCGATCCGCGTTACACGTTCGGCTCCTTCATCGAGGGACCGTCG
>NZ_RZOM01000101.1:0-9626 GCF_003999175.1 Mesorhizobium sp. M7A.F.Ca.ET.027.03.2.1
TGTCGGCGGTGAGTTGCCAGAGGCGGTCGATGAGCTTCGGCAGTGATGCGGGAGCGATTTCATCGAGCACATAGGCGCACGTGACCAGATCGGCCGGCTCGATGTCGGCAAGGTCGATGGTGGCATCACCCGCCAGCCATCTGGTCTGGGCGGCAATTGTGTCGCCGGCAAGCGTCTCGCCGACTTTGCGCACTGCCGCACTGGCTTCGAACAACACTGCCTGTTCGAGATCGGGCCACAGGTCGGTCGTGGCCCAAAGCACCGTGCCAGGACCCGCGCCGACATCGAGCAGGCTCTTGGGTTGGAAGGCGGGCTTGGCATCGCTCAGCGCGTCGAGGCTGGCGCGGATCGCGGCATAGGTCGCCGGCAGCCGCGTCGCCAGATAGGCTTTCACCGCCAGGTCCTCGGCCATGTGCAAACGGCCGTCGCGCAATTCGGCACGATAACGGTCGGACAGCGTTTTTGCCGCTTGCTTGAGTACCGCCAGCGGAACGTTTTCGAGCAAGCGCTCGACACCTTGGCGAAGGGATGCCGGCAACTCCATCTCACGCGTCCCGCGGGACGAGAAGGATCACGGAAGCGCCGGCAATGCAGAGCGCGGCGCCGGCAAGATCCCAGCGGTCGGGGCGCACGCCCTCCACCAGCCACAGCCAGCCAAGCGACGCCGCGATGTAGATGCCGCCATAGGCGGCGTAGGCACGACCGGCGGCTGACGTGTCGACCAGCGCCAGCAGGAAGCCGAACAGGGCGAGCGAGGCGAGGCCGGGAAGCAGCCAAAGCGGCGACTTTTCCAACCGCCACCAGGCCCAGAACGAAAAGCAGCCGGCGATCTCGGCCAGAGCGGCGGCGGCATAGAGGACGTAGGTCATGAAAAAGGTCCCGCGACGGTCACGGGACCTTTTTCAGTGCAGGCGCCGGCAATGGCAAGCGGCAATGCTATTCCTGGTCAGCAACCTTGCGGCGGCGAACCGGCTTGGCGGCAGGGCTCTTTTTTACCGGTGCCGTTTCACGATGCCCCATGTCGCGCATCTCAAGCGCCTTTTCGCATTTGGCCATGTAGTCGCGCGACATCGGCAGCGTATCGTTCTTCTTGGCGATCTGGATCTGGAAGATGACCAGGTCCTGCCAGCGGAAGGCGGCTTCCGAGGCCGCCAGATAGAATTCCCACATGCGGCAGAAGCGCTCGTCATAGATCGCCTTGGCCTTGTCGCGGTTGGCGGCGAAGCGCTCGCCCCAGTGCTTCAGCGTATCGGCATAGTGGAGCCGCAGGATCTCGACGTCGGTGACGACCAGGCCCGACTTCTCGATCGCCGGCATGACTTCCGAGAGCGACGGGATGTAGCCGCCCGGGAAGATGTATTTGCGGATGAAGGCGCTGGTCGCCCACGGCACGCCGGAACGGCCGATCGTGTGCAACAGCATCACGCCATCGGGCTTGAGCAGCGTCGCGCTCTTGTCGAAGAACGTACGGTAGTGGTTGACGCCGACATGCTCGAACATACCGACCGAGACGATGCGGTCGAAACGCTCGTTGAGTTCGCGGTAGTCCTTCAGCTCGAAGTGCACACGGCTTTCCAGCCCTTGCGCGTGCGCCCGGTCGGTGGCGACGCCATGCTGCTCGGTCGACAGCGTCACGCCCTGCACGTCGACGTCGAACGCCTTGGCGAGGTAGAGGCCAAGCCCGCCCCAGCCGGAGCCGATGTCGAGCACCGTCTGGCCGGCCTTCAGCCGGAGCTTGGCGGCGATGTGGCGTTTCTTGGCGGCCTGCGCTTCGTCGAGCGTCATGTCCGGCTGCTCGAAATAGGCGCAGGAATATTGCATGTCCTCGTCGAGGAAGAGCCGGTAGAGGTCGCCCGACAAATCGTAGTGTCGCTGCACGTTGCGCCGCGAGCGCGAGGCGGTGTTGATCTGCTGCAGCCGGCGGAAGGCGTGGCGCAAGCCTTCGATGGCCTTCGACCAGGTGGCGTCGATGCCGCCGCTGCCCATGTTCTGGAAGGCGATGCGCATCACACCCAGCACCCCGCCCTCTAGAATGTCGAGTTCGCCGTCCATGTAGGCTTCAGGCACCGCCAACATCGGATCGAAGGTGATGGCGCGCTCGGCATGCGCGGTCTTGATGTGCATGTGCACCGGTTCGCCGCTGCCGTCGCCGAAAACCACAGCCGAGCCCTTGGGACCGGTCACCTTGAGATTGCCGGTACGCACCAGGCGGTCGAGAACGCGCTTCAACAGGATATTCATGACCAAATGTCCCCTCTCGGCCAGACAGGCTGCCTTGGCGCGTGACCGCGAAAATCGGTTCCGATTTCGCCGAAGATCTTGCGCCGAACCAAAGTTGCACAGCGTTGCTTTGCGCGGCCAAAGGACGCGCGACGCCATAGTCTGCAACAATATATAGGGGTTCGAAAAGTTCCATTTGGCACAAAAATGCCCGGGCGAGAGGCCCGGGCATTGGTCCAGCATGGCTGGATGACGGCAAAGTGATCGAAGCACGCTTCAATCGAGATCGGAGCGCAGCTTCAACCTCTTTGCTATGGATGATCAGGCGTTGTCTTCGCCGCCTTCAAACTCGGTGTTCGGATCGAAGAAGTTCTCCGGCCGGGCGTTGTCGTTGATGTCGTCGCCATAGATAGCTTCGGCGGTGGTCAGAGTCTCGCCCTTGGCCTGGCGCTCGGCTTCGTCGGCCGTGCGGGCGATGTTGAGCGTGACGGTGACCTCGACTTCCGGATGCAGCGCGATCGCCACATTGGTGACACCGATGGTCTTGATCGGCTGGTTGAGCAGGATCTGGTTGCGATTGATCGAGAAACCTTCCGCCGTCAGCAGATCGGCGATGTCGCGGGTCGAAACGGAACCGTAAAGCTGTCCGGTTTCGCCGGCGGAGCGAACGGCGATGAAGCTCTTGCCGTCGAGCTTTTCGGCGACCTGGGCCGCTTCCGATTTGCGCTCGAGGTTGCGGGCTTCGAGCTGGGCGCGCTGACCTTCGAACTTCTTCTTGTTGGCTTCGTTGGCGCGCAGCGCCTTACCCTGCGGCAGCAGGAAGTTACGGGCGAAGCCGTCCTTGACCTTGACGGTATCGCCCATCTGGCCGAGGCGGGAAACGCGTTCGAGAAGAATGACGTCCATGGTTTTGTTCCTTCGGTTGGGCGCCAATCGATCGATGAGATCGACGCCGAATGTCTTGGGAACAGGTCAGGAAGCTTGAGCGCCTTTGGCGCTGGTGTCGCTGTCCTGCCTGTTGCGGCAGTTAGAGGTTTTGACCTCAACCCGGGATTTGATGTTCGGCCCTGCGGCGCCCGTCGCCGTGGGAAAGAGCGGGCGGCGAACCGCCCGCATTTGAGATATTAGCGAACCACGTAGGGCAGCAGGCCGAGGAAGCGGGCGCGCTTGATCGCCTTGGCGAGTTCGCGCTGCTTCTTCTGGCTGACGGCGGTGATGCGCGACGGCACGATCTTGCCGCGCTCAGAAATGTAGCGCTGCAGCAGACGCACGTCCTTGTAGTCGATCTTGGGCGCGTTGGCGCCGGAGAACGGGCAGGTCTTGCGGCGGCGATGGAACGGGCGCCGGGTCGGGATCTGATTGATGTCGACCATTATTCTGCACCCCCTTCAAAGCCTTCGCGCGGACGGCGCGGACCACGATCGGCACCGGCGTCGCCGAACGAGCGCGGCGGACGATCGCCACGGTCGCCGCGATCACGATCGCCGAACGAACGCGGACCACGATCGCCACGGTCACGGTCGCCGAAGCCGCCGCGTTCCGAGCGCTCTTCGCGCTTCTGCATCATGGCCGACGGGCCTTCCTCATGCGCCTCGACCTTGATGGTCAGGAAACGCAGCACGTCCTCGGACAGGCCCATCTGGCGCTCCATCTCGTTGAGCGCGGCCGCCGGGCAATTCAGGTCCATCAGCGTGTAGTAAGCCTTCCGGTTCTTGTTGACCCGGTAGGTGAGGGACTTCAGTCCCCAGTTCTCGACCCGGCCGACGGACCCGCCATTAGCGGAGATGACACCCTTGTACTGTTCGACAAGCGCATCGACCTGCTGCTGCGAGAGGTCCTGCCGGGCAAGAAACACATGTTCGTAAAGAGCCATTATGTCCTATGCCTTTCTTCGTTTCTCTTCCGGTTCCCGGCGGCAAAAGCCTCTGCAACTTCTCTGACCCGCAAACCCTCGAAGGGGCAGGGGGAAGAAAGGAGCATGACGAGACGGTCGAGAGCGGAGACACGGGAGGCGGAAGCACTTCCGGCTTCACACGAAGGTTCTGAAAAACCTCCGGCCCTCCGTTCAGCCCCCAGCAAGGACCGGCAGATTGCGGGCGTCTATACAGCAATCCGGCCGCAAAGCAAGGGCAAGCGGCATTCCCGTGTGTCATAGCCGATGATCGGGGAGCAGCAACGGTCGGAGTTGTGGTTTCCGGCAACCACGTCTTAACCACACCAGCAGGTTGTGTGGAGTTGAAGCCTGCCATCAACGGTCGATTCATCATGGAGGGCGCAAAAGCCCGGACAACCGCAAAAGCGGCAAGCATTTCCGGGGGTAAGGATGCTTTTCAACAAATTCTGGCGCTCGAAGAGCGGCAATTTCACGCTTGTGCTGGGACTGGGTTTGCCGGTCATCCTGACGGCAGTCGCTTTCGCAACCGATGTCTCGACCCTTATGCGGGCCAAGAGCAATCTGCAGAACGCTCTCGATTCGGCAAATCTTGCTTCTTCGCACCTTGGCGATCTCGACATCACCCGCAATGACGCTTTCAACCGCTATTTCCAGGCCAACATCGTCGGTCATGGCGAGCTCGGCAATGCGCAGGCGACGCTGACTGTCGACAAGGGCGTCAACTTCGTCAAGACAAAGGCGGTTGCCTCGGCGGACGTCAATCTCAACTTCGCCTTCCTGTTCGGCGACAGCAAGCACATCGTGGTCGATGCCTCGGCGGTCGAATCGAACAACCAGCTCGAAGTCGTGCTGGTACTGGACAACACCGGCTCGATGGCCGGCGCGCGCATGACGGCGCTGAGGACGGCGACAAAATCGTTGCTCGACACGCTCGAAGCGGCGAAATCGCCGACGCGCAAGATCCGCGCCTCGCTGGTTCCATTCGTAACCGCCGTCAACGTCAATGGCGACGGCTTCGACCCGTCCTGGATCGACATGGACGGCAAGTCCTCAACCAACGGCGTCAATTTTCCCGTCATCGACGGCAAGCGGCCGAACCACATGGCGCTTTTCAAACAGCTCAAGAAGACCGGATGGACCGATGCCGGATGGAATGGCACCGGATGGAAGGGTTGTGTCGAGGCGCGGCCAGGCGCTTACAATATCTCCGACACGCCACCCGACACGGCCAAGCCCGACACGCTGTTCGTGCCGTACTTTGCACCGGACGATCCCGAAGACGCCCAAAAGCCGTCTGGCTCCTATGGCAATTCGGATAAATACTACAACAACTCCTATCTCAACGATGTCAGCGACAAAACCAGGCTTGCCCAGTCGGGCATCAACATCCTGGGCATCGATCTCAGCAACCTGCTCGGCAATCTGATCGAACTTCTGTCGCCCGATGACAGGGCTGCCAGGGAAAAGATCGCCAAATATGTTGCGCCCGGCAAGGAACTCATCACCGAGACCGGCTCTCCCATCACTATCGGCCCGAACCGTGCGTGTCCGACTCCGGTGGTCCCCCTGACCGACGATTTCGACAAGCTGCGCAAGGCAGCCAGTCAGATGACCGAGTGGAACGGTTCGGGCACCAATGTCTCCGAGGGCCTGTCATGGGGTATGCGGGTGCTGTCGCCCGCCGCGCCCTACACCGATGGAGCGCCGTGGAAGACGCCAGGCATCAGCAAGATCGTGCTGTTGCTCACCGACGGCGAGAACGTCGTCTATGGCGCCAGCCAACAGCCGACGAAATCTGACTACACATCATATGGTTATCTGGCCGGCGGCCGTTTCGGATCAGATAACCAGACGACCGCTGCGCGCAATGTCGACGGCTGGACCAAAAACGTTTGCACGCAATTGAAGAACGAGGGCGTGCAAATCTACACCATGGTGCTGCAATCCGACACCGCAGCCAACCGCGCGCTTTACAGCGCCTGCGCTTCTGATCCGAGCGGCTATTATGCAGTCAACGATCCGACCAAATTGCCGGACGTTTTCCAGCAGATCGCCAACAAGTTCTCGAAGCTGCAATTGACGAACTGAACGCGCGATCCGGGACGGACTGGCCGGCTCCTGAGGGATCGTTGGGCTCAACTCGTATGGGCGACAACCTTGTCCTTGTCGACCGTTTCGGGGAAGAAGTCGGGCGCCGCGTGGCGTTTGCCGAACATCATATCATACTGAAGAAGGCGGAAATCGCGGATCGCCGGATCGATCTCCTTCTGCCGCGCCCAATCGGGCGTGGCTTCGCCAGCCGGCGTCAGCAGAAGATTGCGGTCGACGACACGGTAGCGTTCGCTCATCTCGCCCAGGAAGCCGGTGTAGTATGGATGGCTGATCCCGGCCGTTTTCAGGATATGATAGGGCAGGAAGGCTGGGCTGACGGCACCCATCTGCTCAGCCGGCCCGGTGCGGTTCGACCAGATGACCAGCGGCGTCTCGTGATGCTCGAGAGCAGCCTCGGGCGACGCTTCCTTGCGCGGCGCGACATTATCCTTGAGGAAGCCGGTTTCGACATAGACCGGCCCCAGCGGCGGCAGATGGTCGCCGAAGAAGGCGATTACGGTGGGGCGGGAGCGTTTCTTGGCCCATTCGACGAGGCGTTCGAGGCCGCGATCGGCATCGGCTGAGCCCTCGGCGTAGCTGAGTAGCGATTCGCGCGCCCACTGGCTGATCGGCGCCTGCACCCTATGCGTGGGATTGTAATAGCGGTTCGGCTCGTAGGGACCGTGGTTTTGCAGGCTGACCGCAAAGAAGAACACCGGCTCGTCGCTGGCGTCGGCCTCGCTGATGATCTCGTCGGTCATCGCCGCATCCGATGCCAGTGGCCCGCGCTTTTGCATTGGCGGCAGCGTCTCTTCCGACTTGAAATCGTTGAAGCCGAAATCGGCATAGACCGCGCCACGGTTCCAGAACCAGTTGGTGCCGGGATGGATGGCGCGCGCCCGGTAACCCTGGCTCTTCAGGAAGGTCGCGAGCGAAGGCGTCGGCGTGCGCACATATTGCTGATAGGGGATGCTGCCTGCCGGCAGGAACGCGTTGGAGAAGCCGGTCAGCGCCTCGAACTCGATATTGGCGGTCATGCCGCCGAACTCCGGCGAGAACATCGAGCCCGAGCGCAGCGCCCGCACATTGGGGATTGGATCTGGCGTGATGGTGACGCCAGGCAACTTGGTCGGATCCCAGAAGGATTCGCTCATGACGATGATGATGTCCGGCTTCTCGGCCGGCACCGAGGCGGTCACATCAGGCCTGGCTATCGCTGCGATCGCCTTGTCGGAATAGCCCGGCGGCGCCGAGACATGCGCCATCGGCACGTTGAGGGCAAAGGCCAGCGCAAAGCCGTTGGAGGCATAGTTTTCCTTCTGGTCCCACATGATCGGGATGATCTGCAGCCGATCCCTGGTCCAGGAGAAGGTGGCGTAGTCCATGATCGAAACGAAGAAGGCGAGTAGCGGCACTGCCAGCGTCAGCCGCGCAAGGCGCCCCTTGCGGCTGAGTGCGGGAACCTTGCGGCGCCATAGCCGCCAGCCGTAGACGAGCAGCGACAGGCCGGCGACGATGCCGACGACCATGGCAAGCGCGGTCATCGGCCGTTCGCGTACCAAAAGCGGCAGCAGCGCGAAGATCTGGCGGGCATAGAGGAAATCGGTCGGATAGAGCGGATCGCCGAGATAGTGCGACTTCTGGTGACCGACGAAAGCAAGCGACAAGGTCAGCGGCGCGACGATCATCAGGCTCTGGTGGCTGCGGCCGAGCACCGCATCGAAGCCGATCAGGAGCAGCGCAAACACGACGATGGTAGTCCAGCCCGGCTTGAACGGCTGCAGGAAGAAGGAGATGGTTCCGGCAAAGTCGCCGCGCACGATCAGTTCGATGGCAAACACCAGGATAGCGGCGATCGCCAGGCTGATCAGCCCATAGCGCACGACCGGCCATCTCCTGCCCGGCAGATAGCCGGTGGAGGGGTCGTCTTCCAGGAACTGTGGCGCGGCCTTGCCGGTGCGTTTGTAACTCTTTGCCACTTTAACTTCCCCACCCAGCGACAAGCACGTCACTCGATTGTCATGGAATTGTCACGCAAAGCTAGCGCCTGTAACGGAAATAAGAAGAGCCAGCAAACGAATCGTGAGCGGTTTTCATCAGGAGTGATCGCCAAAAACCCTTTCGCAACAGGCACTCGGCGGACGAGGCTGCCCTCGGGCAGGGTCGAACCGGGCTTGACTTGGCGCCCCGCCATGCGTCACAGGCAAGAAAAACCCGTCTTCAGGCAAGCAAAACCAGCCCTTGGGAGCCCTCGCATGGCCGTTGCATTCACCTTTCCCGGACAAGGCAGCCAGGCGGTCGGCATAGGCAAGGATCTCGCCGACGCCTTCCCCGAAGCGCGCAGGGTCTTCCAGGAAGTCGACGATGCGCTCGGCGAAAACCTGTCGAAGCTGATCTGGGAAGGGCCGGAAGAGACGTTGACGCTGACCGCCAACGCGCAGCCGGCGCTGATGGCGGTGTCGCTGGCCGCGATCCGGGCGCTGGAATCGCGCGGCTTCTCGCTGAAAGGCAAGATCGCCTATGTCGCCGGTCATTCGCTGGGCGAATATTCGGCGTTGGCCGCTGCCGGCTTCGTTTCGGTTGCCGATGCCGCCCGGTTGCTGCGCATACGCGGCAATGCCATGCAGGCGGCGGTGCCGGCCGGCGAGGGCGCCATGGCGGCGATCATCGGATTGGAACAGGTCGATGTCGAAGCCGCTTGCGCGGAAGCCGCCAAAGGCTCTGTCTGCCAGATCGCCAACGACAATGGCGGTGGCCAACTGGTCATCTCCGGCGCCAAGGCCGCGGTCGAACTGGCCGCGAAACTGTGCACCGAGAAAGGCGCCAAACGCGCGCTGATGCTGCAGGTGTCCGCGCCCTTCCATTCCGCGCTGATGGCGCCGGCCGCGAACGTCATGCGCGAAGCCCTGGCCGGCGTGGCAAAGAACGCGCCGGTGGTTCCCGTCCTCTCCAATGTCACGGTCAGCCCGACCAGCGATCCGGACGAGATCGCCCGCCGCCTGGTCGAACAGATAACCGGCCGCGTGCGTTGGCGCGAGACGGTGGAATGGTTCGGCGCAAACGGCGTCACCACACTTTACGAGATCGGCGCCGGCAAGGTGCTTTCAGGATTGGCGCGGCGCATCAACCGCGATGTCGCCACCGCGTCGGTCGGCACCTCGGCTGACGTCGAGGCGGCCATGGCGGCGCTTGCATAAAGCGTCATTTGATCCCATCCCTGTAAAGGGTGTTCTCTTCTCAATCAGGAGACAAAAATGTTCGAATTGACTGGCCGCAAGGCGCTCGTCACCGGCGCATCCGGGGGCATCGGCGAGGCTATCGCCAGGATGCTGCATGCGCAGGGCGCGATCGTCGGCCTGCATGGCACCCGCGTCGAGAAACTGGAAGCGCTGGCTAGCGAGCTTGGCGACCGGGTCAAGCT
>NZ_RZOM01001020.1:0-2236 GCF_003999175.1 Mesorhizobium sp. M7A.F.Ca.ET.027.03.2.1
AGGCATTGAAGCTGGCGACCAGTTCTTCATTGGTGATTGTGGGTTCGGGGATTTCAACGCCGATGCCGCTGATGATGACGCGATGCATGTCCAGTCCGTCCCATCCGCAGGCGCTGCGGCTTCATGTGGGCGCCGGAACGCTCCGGCGCAACAGTTTTCTCACCGAGGCGGTTTACGCCGGCTTAAACCAAAGATCTGGGCCGACTGAAGCCGATCCCTCGACATGGCCACAGCCAAAGCCAAGCGGCCCTAAGGCGCCGCGCGACATGGATAATCAAGCTCGTTTTGCGACAATGAAAATGCGCGGAAAGGGCAAGAGCACCTTGCCATCAGCCGTCTTTGGATAGGCCTTGGCGATCTTGGCCGTGTAACATTCGAGGAACATCGCCCTCTCCTCGGCATCCAGCGGATCGAGGAACGGCTTCAGGCCCGTCGATTTCACCCATTCGACGATCGCCTGCGCGTCGGCAAGCGGATGGTTGTAGATGGTGTGCCAGATATCAAGCCGGTCGCTGAGCGGCGACAGCAGGTCATAGTAGAACGACACCGGCGGCAACGGCCCGCGTGCCGCGCCCTTGAGCTTTTCGGCAAATGGCATTTCGGCGGCGGTCTCCCGCATCAGGCGGTGGGAGTCCTCGCCCAGATTGTCGGGCATCTGGACGGCAAGCGCACCGCCTGGGGCGAGGAAGCCCATCAGCCGCTGGAACACCGCCGGATGGGTAGGCAGCCATTGGAACACAGCATTGGCGAAGATCACGTCGACCGGCTCCGCCGGCTGCCATTCGGAGGCATCGGCGAGATCAAAGGTGACCTCGGGCAGGCGCGCCCTCGCCTTCTCGATCATGTCGGGCGAAGTGTCGAAGCCGCTCACCTGGGCATCCGGCCAGCGCTCGACAAGCAGTTCGGTCGAGTTGCCAGGCCCGCAGCCGATGTCGACGACCCGGCGCGGGAAGTCCACCGGCACCTGCGCGACCAAATCCCGCGCGGGCCGCGTGCGCTCGTCTTCGAATTTCAGATATTGGGCGGCGGACCAATCAGCCATTTGAGCTCCTCATGCTGGTTGAGATCGCCGCCCTAAAACCCCTTACCGCGTCAGCCTCTTGTAGGTCATGCGGTGCGGGTTGACGGCATCAGGCCCGAGGCGACGGATCTTGTCCTGCTCGTAATCCTCGAAATTGCCTTCGAACCATTCGACATGGCTGTCGCCCTCGAAGGCGAGGATGTGCGTCGCCAGGCGATCAAGGAACATACGATCGTGCGAGATGATGACGGCGCAGCCGCCGAAGTTTTCCAGCGCGTCTTCGAGTGCCGCCAGCGTTTCGGTGTCGAGATCGTTGGTCGGTTCGTCGAGCAGCAGCACATTGCCGCCGGTCTTCAACATCTTGGCCAGATGCACGCGGTTGCGCTGGCCGCCGGACAGATTGCCGACCTTCTGCTGCTGGTCGCCGCCACGGAAGTTGAACGACGCGCAATAGGCGCGCGTGTTGGCCTCGAACTTGCCGAGCTTGACCACTTCGGCGCCGCCGGAAATCTCTTCCCACACCGTCTTTGACGGATCGAGCGCATCGCGGCTCTGGTCGACATAGCCGAGCTTGACCGTTTCGCCGACGCGGACCGAGCCCGCATCCGGCTTTTCCTGGCCGGTGATCATGCGAAACAGCGTCGTCTTGCCGGCGCCGTTCGGGCCGATGACGCCGACGATGCCGCCGGGCGGCAGCTTGAATTCCAGGCCGTCGATGAGCAGCGTGTCGCCAAAGCCCTTCGACAGGCCTTCCGCCTCGATCACCACATTGCCGAGCCGCTCGCCATGCGGAATGACGATCTGCGTATCGCTCGGACGCCGCTTGTCGGCTGCATCCAAAAGATCCTGGAACGCCTGGATACGCGCCTTGGACTTGGTCTGGCGAGCCTTCGGGCTCGACTGGATCCATTCGCGCTCGCGGCCGATGGCGCGCTGGCGGGCATCGTCCTCGCGGCCTTCCTGCTTGAGGCGCTTGGCCTTGGCTTCGAGGTATTTGGTGTAGTTGCCCTCATAGGGAATGCCGCGGCCGCGATCGAGTTCGAGGATCCAGCCGGTGACATTGTCGAGGAAGTAGCGGTCGTGGGTGATGATCATCACGGCGCCCGGATAGGCACGCAGATGCTTTTCCAGCCACGCCGTGGTCTCGGCGTCGAGATGGTTGGTCGGTTCGTCGAGCAGCAGAAGGTCGGGCTGGCGCAGCAGAAGCTGGCAAAG
>NZ_RZOM01001021.1:0-2236 GCF_003999175.1 Mesorhizobium sp. M7A.F.Ca.ET.027.03.2.1
TCACCGTCTATGTGCAGCAACTCATCGAAGACCAGAGCCGCGTAACGCTGATATCAGGCGTCGTCATGTCGGCGGCGGCCCTTGGCGCCATCCTGTCGGCTTCGCGCCTCGGCAAACTCGCCGACCGCGTCGGCCACTGGAACGTCATCATCGGCGCGCTAGCCGTCTCGGCACTGCTGCTGATCCCGCAGGCCTTCGTCACGCAAAGCTGGCAACTCATCGGCCTGCGTTTCCTGATGGGCCTGGCGCTGGGCGGGCTCTTGCCCTGCATCACCAGCGTGATCCGCCACAATGTTCCCGATGGGGTCGGGGGCAATGTGCTCGGGTTGTCGATTTCCGCCCAGTATGTCGGGCAGGTCGCCGGTCCCCTGCTCGGCGGCTTTGCCGGTGGCCATTTCGGCATGCGCTCGGTGTTTCTGGGCACATCCGTCTTGATGGCCGGGGGCGCGGTGTATAACTGGCTGGCACAGTCGCGCCGCGAGCAGGACATGCTCGCCAAAGCCGGCAAGTCCTGACGGGATTGGCATCCCCTGATATCACGGAGCCACGGACATGAGCACGGCCGAACGACCTTCCGACAACAGCGGCCGTATCCTCGTCCTGGCCGGCGGCCTGTGCGGCGCCGCCGGCGTGGCGCTGTCGGCCGCGGCGGCGCATCTGGGCGGCGCCTTCGTCGGCACCGCCGCATCCTTCCTGCTGATGCATGCGCCGGTCTTCCTCGCCGCCGGATTGCTTGGGGCGAACCGGATGCTGCGCATCGGCAGCCTGATCCTGCTGGTTGGGCTTCTGCTGTTCTGCGGCGATCTGCTGGCCCGCGATTTCATCGGGTCGCGGCTGTTCCCGCTGTCGGCGCCGATCGGCGGCACCTTGCTCATCGCCGGTTGGCTGGTGATCGCGGCCTCGGCGCTGGGGCGGCCACGTTCCTGACGCCTGCCCGCGCCAAATGTAAAAGCGTGGGCTGCTAGTCCTGCCGGCGCTCGGGCTTGATGAGCAATTCGCGATTGCGTCGCCGCAGCTTCGCCAACCAATGCCGTTCCGGCCTCTTGGAGGCCGGCGCGATGCCCCAATAGTTGCGGTAGATGTCTTCGAACAGATAGCTGACGGGATGCATGATGTGCGCTCCTTTTAGTCCTTGAATCGATCCAATCGACAGACGCGAAAAACCGACCCCGATCAGCTCCGCTTGCGCTCCACAAGGAACCGCAACTCGCGAACCCATGGGCTGGCTTTGCCACGGCGCTTCTGCGTCGTGGTGTTCGACGAGATGCTCCAGTCGTTGCGGTAAATATCTTCGAACAGAAAATTGACGGGATGCATGGCACAACTCCCCTAAATATGTTGAATCGATCCAATCTAGAGAACCGCCGTTCGCTTGGATCGATTCAAACATACGCCTTGCCGAGACTGTGATCAAGTCAAAATTTGAACCGATCCAACGAAAGTGTTAGATGGAAGGAATTCAGGAGACGAAGATGGCGCCATTGACCTCTGCAAAGACAAGACCGGTCCGTCTGGCGGACATTGCCAAGGCGGCCGGCGTGTCGCACGGCACCGCGTCCAACGTGTTTGCCCGGCCGGACATCGTGCGCGAGGAGGTCCGCGAGCGGGTCAAGGCGGCAGCCGAGGCCATGGGATATGGCGGACCAGATCCCAAGGGCCGGCTGCTGCGCGCCGGCAAGGTCAATGCCATCGGTGTCGCGACCGCGGAACCCCTCTCCTATTTCTTCGACGACCCCTTTGCCCGGGTGATGATGGCCAGCATCTCGCAGGCCTGCGACGCGACCGGTGCGGGGATTTCGCTGGTCTCCGCAGCCAACAACAAACAGCTTGCCTGGAACATACAGAGTGCGTTGGTCGACGGTTTCATCGTCTTTTGCGTCGATGGCGGTTCAAGGCTGGTCGAACTGGCGCGTGAACGCAAACTCCCTTTTGTCGCGCTCGATCTCGATTCGGACGACGACGACGCCGTTGCAGCGATCGGCGTCGACAACATTGCCGGGGCTGGCCTGGCCGCCCGCCACCTGACCGAACTCGGACATCGCCGCTTTGCCGTGCTTACCCTGCCCTGTGCCGACGCAGGCTTCGGCCCTACCACAAGGGAGCAGGTGGAAATGGCCCTCTACTCCGCTACGCGCGACCGCTTGCGTGGCTATTTCGCTGAACTCTCCCGGGTCGGCGTCGACGTCTCGCGGGTGCCTATCTACGAAACCGTCAATGACGAGAAGAGCGTTTGGGC
>NZ_RZOM01001022.1:0-2233 GCF_003999175.1 Mesorhizobium sp. M7A.F.Ca.ET.027.03.2.1
GTCCAGCACCAGCGACAGCGGCGTGCCGGTCCATTTGGCGATGCAGCTCCAGCCTTCGACGCAGTCATGGCGGGTGATCTGGGTGCGGCTCGGCATATTCTGGAGTTGCTCGCGGCTGAGCGACAGCGGCTTCTCGACAAGGCCTGAAACCTCCAGTCGCCAGTCGGCAAAGTTGTTGGCGAGCAAGCCCTTGTAGACATCGTCATCGGGAGCGGTGACACCATTCGGCCGCTGCGGCTGGCGGATGTCGGCCTCGGTGAATTCCGGGGCGAGCGCGTCACTTCCGGCAAGCAGCCGCTGTGCGCGGTAGGTCAGGCCATTGGCGTTTTCGAGGAAACTGCGCAGGCCGCTGCCAACACCTAGCTGACTGTCGAAGGCGTCGCAGCCCGACAGCATGATGCCGGAGGCACCAAGGCTGGCACCGGTCAGGAATTTGCGGCGGCTGATCTCAAACTTCGCCATGTCAGGCACTCCTCTCGACGTTTTTGTCGTCCTGTGCGGGAGGATCGGTGCGATACCAGCCGGTGATGATCGAACGCAGTTCGTTGATCGGGCCGGCGGCCAGGATCATCAGGATATGGACGACGAAGAAGGCGACCAATAGCACCATGACGGTGAAATGGATGGTGCGTGCCGTCTGCCGGCCACCGAGCAGATCGTTGAGGAACGGCAGCACCGAATTCATGCTCGGCGACATGGCCAGACCGGTGATGATCATCAGCGGCAACAGCACGAACAGCACCCCGCCATAGGCCATCTTCTGCAGCGTGTTGTATTCGCGCGTGTGGTGGAATTTGAGCTTGGCGTGGTCGACGATGTCTTGCGGCAATCGCTTCAAATCGCCGAGGCGTGGCGCGAGATCGCGCCGCAGATGGCCGTTCACGGTGCTGGCGACAAACCAGACGATCAACGTCGTGGCCAGTATCCAGGCAAAGAAGAAATGGATGACGCGCGCGGTGCCGAGATCATAGTAGGACGGGATGGTCGCCCAGGAGGGAAAGGCGCGGGACGTCTCCTGGCCGGCCGGACCCGACCAGCCGAGCACGCCAGTGGTGTCGAAGCGATGCCCGAAGATTTCCGTGTAGCCGCGCGGACCCGCATCGGAATTCTCGGCGCCGATGGCGAAGATGGTGTTGTTGTATTCGAAGCCCGATTCTTTGCCGATATAGAGCTGCGGACGGGCATTGAAGATCTGCAGGCCTGACAGCAGCATGAAGAACAACGAGATAGCCCAAAGCCAATGCGTCAGCCGTGTCCAGCGCGACTGCCGGTAGATCAGCGTTTTGTCGTTCGACGCCGAAGCGCCTGGATCGGCGGCGGATTGGCTTCTGGCAACGGATTCCATCGTGTTTCGTCTCCCGGCCTCGCGGCATGGCCTGCGCGTTCATTGTCCTCCTGATACGTCGCGATCCAAACCGATGTTTCATCTGATCACGGATTTATTACGGACCGCCCAGGCTGACGGCGAGATTGACGGCGGCGGCGACGATGACCGTGTTGAAGAAAAACGACAGGATCGAATGGACAAGCACGACACGACGCATATGCGTGGTCGAGATGTTGGTATCGGCGGTCTGTGCCGTCATGCCGATCACCGTCGAGAAGTACAGGAAATCCCAGCCCTCCGGCCGTTTGTCACCCGGGAACAGCAGTCCGCCGACCGGGATTTTCTTCCTGGTCTCGGCATCCACAGCATCGCCGTCCATCCAGTAGACATGAGCATAATGGAGCGCTGCCATGGCATGAATGGTGAACCAGCCGAGCGGGATCGACAGCAGCGCGAAGGTGAGCTCGACGGGATGGCTTCTGTCCTTCTGATTGATCAGCAGGAACAATGAGATAACGGCAACGCCGACGACGACAAGCGTCACAGCGAAGATGACCAGCACCGGCTGGTCCGTGGCACGCGCATTCCTGCTCAGATACCTGCCGGTGAACTTCGGCATCTGGGCGACGACGAGAATGACATAGGCGGCAAAGAACGCGTTGGCGCCGATCGAATAGGCGAGCGGGGCGTGCAGCAGCAACGCCACGAGAAGCGCAAAAACGCCAACGCAGGCCGACACAGCGAACAACATGTGGCGCTGAATGGGAGACTTCACCGGGGTTTCGGCAGCCATGTCGGTTCGAACCTTGGATGGCGCTCGGTTTCTAGTCTGGTGTGGCGGATTTGAGCGCCCGCCGCAAGATGCGGTCGAGTTCGCCGAGAAACCGCGACCGGTCTTGCGGCGCG
>NZ_RZOM01001023.1:0-2229 GCF_003999175.1 Mesorhizobium sp. M7A.F.Ca.ET.027.03.2.1
TCGGCATGCTGGGTGGCGCCGAGGAATCATCCATTGGCCAGACTAAAAGACTGTTCGACGTCAATGTGTTCGGCGTCGCCCGCGTCGTCAACGCGGTGTTGCCCATCATGCGCCGTCAGAAGAGTGGTCGGATCATCAACATGAGTTCCATTCTCGGCCTGATCCCCTCGCCGTTCAACGCCTTCTATGCATCGACCAAGCACGCCATCGAAGGTTATTCGGAGTCGCTGGATCACGAAGTGCGGGGCTTCGGCGTCCGCGTCCTCATGGTCCAACCAGGCGTAACGCACACCGCCTTCGAGGAAAACCTGACGCGGGCGGACCAGCCTATTGACGTCTATGGCGTCGGCCGCGACCGCAGCGAGAAGCTGATGCGCAAATGGGTGGATGCTGGCGATGATCCGCAGGTGGTCGCCGATGCTGTGGTGAAGGCCGCAACCGCGGCCAACCCCCGGCTGCGTTATCCTGCAGGACCACAGGCCCGCCAACTCAGCATGGTGCGCCGGTTCATGCCGCAGCGCATCATGGACCGCATGCTGCATCGGTATAACGGCTTCAACGGCTAACGCTCGCAAACCGAAGGCCCGCAGCCCGACCGCACCTTGGCGAAGCTCGCGACGGCGATCCGGCACACCCAAACAATCAATCAATCTGGAGGCGATGATCAATCGTGCCGTACTGCCGCCCGACGCCGACCTGGTCGCCGCGTATGGTGAGTTCAGCCGATCACTCACCTTGCCAGGATTTCTCGTGCGTGCCGCTGGGAGCCAGGCCTTGATCCAGCAAGCGGGCTCCGATATCGAGTACCGTCTAGGGCACTACCTCGGCATCGCCAATCAACGGGGCTGAGACAACGCCGGGTGACGAGCGCAACAGCGCTCCTCACCCCCACTGCTACACAAAGTGTGAGGCAGCTTTGGGCCACTTCCGGCCCTAGGCTTTCATCGGCGGTATGTCCGTTTCTCGATAAACGTCCCCCAATAGCGGCCTGTCTGCCACCGGCCCCATGACAGACATAGAAGCGAGCGAACTGCACGTCTGCTTTCCTGAACTGCTTCCCCGAAACCTGCCGTTCCGCTTTCCACCAATCAGCCGTTGGCGGGAAAAGCCCAAGTTTGATTTGCCCGGCCTCGGCCGTCAGATCGTCTCCTTGACCCGCGCCGAGAGAAAATCTGGCAGGTCGGCGACCGAATCCAAGATCACATCGGCAATGCCGGCCAGCGATTCGCGGGTGCCGGTGCCGGAGAGCACGCCGACTGCCAGCCCGCAGCCACCGGCACGCGCCATTTCGAGGTCGTGCCTGTTGTCGCCGACCATGGCGATCTCCGCCGGCCTGAGGCCGGTGAGGTCGCTGAAAGCCAGGATGGTGTCGGGCGCCGGCTTCGGATTGGCCACCGCGTCGTAGCCATAGGCCGCGTCGAACAATTGGGCGACGCCGAGCGTCACCAGCGTCTTTTCCGCGCCGCTGGTCGAATCGTTGGTGGCGACGCCAAGCCGGTAGGATTTCCTGTGCAGTGCCGTCAGCGTGTCGACGATGCCCGGCAGCGCCACGGCCATCGCCGAGCCCTGCACCGAGGTGATCTCGTTGAAGCGGGCAACCGCAAGCATCTGGTCCTCGTTGGACAGGCGCGGAAACCACAATTCGACGACGTCGAGATTGGTGCCGGACGCAAAGATCGAGTCGGGCTTGAAGCGTTTGTTGGCGAAATCGAAGCCGGCGGCGGCCAGCAGCCTGTCGGCTTTCCAGCGATCGCCCTCGGACGCATCCATGGCCATGAAGTCGGCAACGCCGAGCCAGGTGGCGTTGAAGTCGACAAGCGTGCCGTCCTTGTCGAACAATATTCCCTTGATGTCTGCCAAACTTTTCACTCCGAGCCACGCAAATGGTGGATGAATCCCACAAGGCCAGCGGTCGATGCATCCCGCTTGGCGGCACTTTCCTTGCCCTCCACGACAGGCAGAAGGCCGGTGGCCAGTTCCTTGCCGAGCTCGACGCCCCACTGGTCGAAGGAGTTGATGTCGAACAGCGTGCCCTCGACGAAGACGCGGTGCTCGTAGAGCGCGATCAGCCGGCCGAAGGTGCGTGGGTCGAGTTTGCGGTAGAGGATGGTCAGCGAGGGCCGGTTGCCCGAGAAGACGCGGTGCGGCGCTATCTTGTCGACCTCGGCCGGCTTCATGCCCTTGGCCAGCATCTGGGCGCGGGCTTCGTCCAGCGTGCGGCCCTTCATC
>NZ_RZOM01001024.1:0-2228 GCF_003999175.1 Mesorhizobium sp. M7A.F.Ca.ET.027.03.2.1
TGCGCATCGTGCTGTTCACCGACCAATGGCTGTCGCCGATATCAGATCTCGCCGAAGTCACCATCGTCAGCCCGCTCGAAGTCGCCTCGCCCTACGACACGCTGGCGCCGGCGATCGCCCAGATGGAGGCGCTGGTCGCCCATATCGTTTCGACGCTGGGCGACGACGCGCGCGCCCGCATCGAGCGGCTCGAAAGGGTGCGACATGCCAATGCCGTGACACTCGACAGCGACCCGCAAGAGAACGGCGCGCGCAAGATACCCGGACCCCGCAAGACGCCGGGACCCAAATCAGCAAAGCAGGACGACAAAGCATGACCCAGGCCCTACCCAAACGAGACGACGCCTTCCGTGCCGGCGAAACGGCCCTGCTGCTCGTCGACATGCAGCGCATCTGGCTGGAGCCGGGCGCAGATCCGTCGCATCCGGAGCGTGGGCCCGATCACTATTTCTACCGGCAGACAACGTCACAGACGATCCCCAACCAGGAGCGCCTGCTGGCCGCTGCGCGGGCCAATGGCGTCGAGGTGCTGCACACCATCATCCAGAGCCTGACCGAAGACGGCCGTGACCGCTCGCTCGACCACAAGCTGACGCCGATCCATGTCGCACCCAGCCTCCCGGAGGGTCTGCCGGTGCCGGCGCTGGCGCCGGTCGGCGACGAGATCATGCTGCCGAAGACGTCGTCGGGCATCTTCAACTCGACCAATGTCGACTATCTCCTCAAGAACCTCGGCATCCGCTATCTCGTCGTGGTCGGCGTGCTGACCGATCAATGCGTCGACATGACGGTGCGCGACGGCGCCGACCGCGGCTATCTTGTCACCTGCGTATCGGATGCCTGCGCCACCATTACGCAGGAACGCCACGACATCGCGCTCAAGGCCTTCGGCGGCTACTGCTGGGTGGCCGATACCGACACGGTCGTCGGCCGCTTCAACGCTTTGGGAAAACCGGCATGACATCGACTGTCGAGCCTCTGGTTGCCGTCGTCACCACGGATCTCTCCGCCGTCACGCGGGGCCGCTTCGTTGCCGAAAGCAAGTTGCAGAAGACCGCCACGACCGGCGTCGGTTGGCTGCAGGCCAATCTGTCGCTGACGCCGTTCAACTCGATCGTCGATCCCAACCCCTGGGGCTCGTCGGGCGACCTGCGGCTGATCCCCGATCTCAAGGCGCGCTTTCGCACGACACGTACCGGATCGGCGACGCCGTTCGACATGGTCGCCGGCGACATCGTCGAGCTCGATGGCAGCCCATGGCTCGGCTGCACCCGCACGATGCTGAAAGAGGCGTTGGCCGATTTGAAAGCCGCAACCGGCCTGTCGGTCATCGCCGCCTTCGAGCATGAATTCAATGTCGCCGACGGCGGCTTCGCGCCGGCGCATTCGATGTCTTTCGCCGCATTGCGCCGCACGGACCCCTTTGCGCCCAACCTGATGGCGGCGCTGGAGGAGGCCGGCGTTGCACCCGAAGTGATCATCGCCGAATTCGGCGACGAGCAGTTCGAGGTGACACACGAGCCGGCGGACGCGCTGAGGGCGGCGGACCGCGCCGTCGCCATCCGCGAAATCACGCGCGAATTGGCGCGCAATGCCGGCTGGCGTGCGAGCTTCGCGCCCAAAACCGCGCCAACTGCCGTCGGCAACGGCGTCCACATCCATTTCAGCTTCGTCGACGAGGCCGGCAAGCCGGTGACATACGATCCAACGCAGCCCGGAGGTCTTTCCGCCAAAGCCGGCGCCTTCTGTGCCGGCGTGCTGCGCCATCTGCCTGGAATGACCGCGATGACGGCGTCGAGCGTGTCGTCCTTCTACCGGCTGAAGCCGCACAGCTGGAGTTCGTCCTATACCTGGCTTGCCGACCGCGACCGCGAGGCGTCGCTGCGCATCTGCCCGACTGTGACGATCGGCGGACGCGATCCGGCGCGGCAATACAACATCGAATACCGGGCCGCTGACGCCACCGGCAATCCCTATCTGTCGCTGGCGGCGATCATCCGCGCCGGGCTGGAAGGGCTGAAGGCGGGCCTGCCGTCGCCGCCTTTGGTCACCGGCGACCCGACACTGATGAGCGAGGCTGAGCGGGCGAGTCTCGGTCTGGTGCGCCTGCCCGAAACCCTGCCGGCGGCACTGGACGCGTTGCTGGCCGACGGCATCGTGACGGGATGGTTCGCGCCTGTCTTCATCGAAACCTTCGTCGGCCTCAAGCGACATGAAGCCGAGCGTCT
>NZ_RZOM01001025.1:0-2224 GCF_003999175.1 Mesorhizobium sp. M7A.F.Ca.ET.027.03.2.1
TTCGTGGACCATCTAGGAGCCTTGGCAGACGTGTTCGCGCGGGCGGCTTGCGCAGCCGGTCCCATGGGGGGTCGTCATCTCAGCCAAGCGTCCGCGGCCGAGGATTTCATTCGCTCCCACCTAGGGGAAGACATACCCATCATTCGACTGTGTAAGGAAATCGGTGTCAGCCGACGGCAGCTGGAATACGCTTTTCGTTCCACATTCTCAGTAACGCCGCTCGAGTTCATCAGGGCGCTCCGCCTCAATGAAGCCAGACGGTTACTTTGCACTGCACGTGCAAATGGCTTGAGCGTGACGACGATCGCGATGGACGTGGGGGCCAACCATCTGGGCCGCTTCGCGGCGAACTATCGCCTGTTCTTCGGCGAATCTCCCAAGGAAACGCTCAAGCGAGCCGCGAGATCGTGACCAGATCGTAGCGTCCGCGGAGAAATTGTGCCGGATCGTCCTTTCCAGGATTGAAGTGCGCAATTCGGATAGAAGGTCCGTTTTAGACGAGTATGCTCTTAACTACCAAACAATCGCGCTGTCACTGTTCCAAAGAGCGGCCCGATTTCGGGTCGGCGCAGGCCTGCATAAGGCGCATGGGGCTTTGATGCGAAGCTTTCGGGAGGATGCAAAATGACCAGACATAGCTTAAAATTGGCCGGCACCGCCGGAATCGTTAGCACTTTGATGTTTGCGGGGCTCGTCGACACCGTCATGCCTTTCGCTCCTTTCGTAGGTGGTGCGCAGGCCCGAGTCGGTCATCCGCTCACGCCGGGCAGCGTCGCAGGGGTCGCGAGGCGTGCCACACGCCGAACGATCCGCCGTTCGACGATTTACGTGACCAGGCTCCCGGCAGCGTGTGTTAAAACCTCGATCAACAGCACCGTGTTGTGGCACTGCGGCAGCACGTACTATCAACCCTACGGCGGGCGATACGTCGTCGTTCACATTCATTGAATGAGATGTACCATCGGCGCGTGCATAATGAACGTTGGATAGAGCCATCGGTAGTCGGGGCGCGCAGGCCGTTTGAGCCATACCCAAAGGTCAAGCGAAAATTCGTCTGCGTGGGTTCACCGACTATGTCTGCTATCGAGCGATTGCAAGGTCCACCGCAGCGACTGAATTTGGGCGCAAAGCAGACCACCTCCCTGTCGGAACCAACAGCGCTTTCATAGAATTTACGGTGACAGTGTACTTTTTACCCTGCCAGCCGCCTCATCACCCCCCCGCCAGCCTCGGCAACAAAAAAATCTCCGCCCCCTCTGGCAGCTTCTTCGACCACGTATCGCGATAGATCGTCCCGTCGATCGCCACCGCGATGCCTTTTTCGATCCAGGGCTCGAGGCCGGGATACTGTTCAGCCAGCTTCCTGAACAGCTCCCTTATGTCCTTGGCCTCGATCTCGACCTTGCTGTTGCCTCCGGCGGTCGCGGCGAGCGAGCCCCAGAGCGTTACTTCGACCATTCCCGTTCCGCCTCGATCGCCGCCAGGATGCGCGGCGGCGACATCGGGATGTGCGTCATGCGCACGCCCGCGGCGTTCGACACCGCATTGGCGATCGCCGCCAGCGGCGGCACGATCGACGTTTCGCCGACACCGCGCACCCCGTAAGGGTGGTTGGGGTTGGGGATTTCGAGGATCTGCGTGTCGATCATCGGCAGGTCCGAGCAGACCGGGATGCGGTAGTCGAGGAAGCCGGCGTTCTGCAGCCGCCCGTCCTTGCCGTAGATATACTCCTCGTTGAGCGCCCAGCCGATGCCTTGCGCGGCACCACCCTGGTACTGTCCCTCGACATAGGTCGGGTGCACCGCCTTGCCGGCGTCCTGCACGACCGTGTAGCGGATGACCCTGGTGGCGCCGGTATCGGGATCGACCTCGATATCGCAGATATGGGTGGCGAAGGAGACGCCGGCGCCATCGGCGACGAGCTCGCTGTGGCCGGCGATCGGTCCGCCGGTCTTGCCCGACTCGACCGCGATCTCCTTCAGCGACAGCTTGCCGAGATTGCCGTGCTTCTCGCCCTTGGCGATCGCGTGGCCCTTTTCCCAGACCACGTCGTCGACGGCAATGTCCCACATCTGCGCGGCGCGCTCGCGCAGGATCTTGATCGCATTGCGGGCGGCCGAGATCGTCGCCATGGAGGACGAGAAGGTGCCGCGGCTGCCGTCCGTCATGTCGTTGTAGCCGAGGCTGGACGTGTCGGCGACGATCGCCTTGACCTGGCTATAGT
>NZ_RZOM01001026.1:0-2223 GCF_003999175.1 Mesorhizobium sp. M7A.F.Ca.ET.027.03.2.1
GCGCTGTATCGTATGTTACGTATTTTGCCTCATTGCGTCCCTGTGGATGATTTCATACAGTTTGTCCGGCTTTGTCAAATGCGATTTCGGAAAAGACCGTCGAACGAGCCAGGGTGGGGAAAACATGATTTCCAGCATTGCCGAACTGATCGCCGACCGTATCGGCGCGATGCCGGCCAGCGAACGGCGCGCGGCCCAGACGCTGATCGCCAACTATCCGATGATCGGCCTGAAGACGGTCGCCGAATTTTCGGCCGCGGCCGGCGTCTCCTCGCCGACGATCTTGCGTTTCGTCGCCCGGCTCGGCTTCCAGAATTATCCGGAATTCCAGTCGAGCCTGCAGGACGAGCTGGCCGCGCAACTGCAATCGCCGGCAACAAGGACGCTCAACCCGCCCTCGCCCGGCGGCGGCACGGTGTCGCCGATGCTGGAAGCGACGCTCGACAATATGCGCGAGACGTTCAGACACCTCTCCGACAGGCAGCTTGCCGACATCGCCGCCCGGCTCGCCGACCGGCGCGGCAAGACCTTCCTGATCGGCGGTCGCTTCACCGATCCGCTGGCGCGCTACATGGCCGCCCACCTCGCCGTCATCCAGCCGGATGTCTTTCACCTCGCCGGGCAGGAGAGCATGTGGCGCGACCGGCTGATCGACATGGGCAAGCGCGACGTGCTGGTGATCTTCGACATCAGGCGCTACCAGGACAGCCTCGTCCGCTTCGCCGAGAAGGCGCATCAGCGTGGCGTCCAGATCGTGCTGTTCACCGACCAGTGGCTGTCGCCGATCGCCCGCTTTGCTCGTCATGTTATCGCCGGACGAACCGCGGTGCCGTCGGCATGGGACTCTTCGGCTGCCCTTTTCGTTGTCGCCGAAACGCTGATCGGCGCCGTCACCAGGCAACTGGAAGCAGAAGGCGCCAAACGCATTCGCGAGATGGAAAGTCTGCGTTAGTGCCTGTGCGACGATCCAAAGCGTTACGCATATTTTCTCAAAGGTTACATATATTTAATGTGCGCAGCCCCCGGAGAATTGTCATAAAGACGCGATATCGAGGCGGCTTCTTTGCCTTACAATAGCCTCGCTGCGTCTGCTTCATTTCGGGAAACCGGTAGACGGAAGGATTGTTTTACCAACCGGAGTGCCGATGGCCGCCTGGAAACAGATACTTTTTGCACTCTTGGTGCTGGTGGTGGCGGCAGCCGCCTGGCTGCGCTTTTATCCCGGCGCGCCGGACGTGCTGGCACGCTGGGGCATCGACTGGGCCTCCGCGGCAACGCCCCCGGCTGAGACCGGCACCGCCAACGCGAAGCAGGCAAACGGCCGTAATGGCGGCAACCAGCGGGTGAACGTGGTCGCCCTTGCGGCCACTTCGGCTGTTATCAACGATCGCCTGCAGGCAATCGGCACCGGCCGTGCCAACGCCTCGGTGACCGTCAATCCCTACAGCTCCGGCCGCCTCGCCGAACTGCTGGTCGCATCCGGCAGCCATGTCGATAAGGGACAGATCCTCGCCACCCTGGATTCCGAGACCGAAGTGATCTCTCAGGACCGCGCCAAGCTCGCCTTGCAGGATGCGCAGGCCAAACTCGACCGCGTCAGGTCGCTTCGTGCCTCCAATGCCGCGACACCAGTCGCAGTGGCCGATGCCGAAGTGGTCTTGGCCGGCGCCAAGCTGGCGCTTCAGGATGCGGAACTGGCGCTGCAGCGCCGGTCGATACTGGCACCGATCGCTGGCACTGTCGGCATCCTGCCGATCTCGGCCGGCAATTATGTCACCAACCAGTCGGCCATTGCCACGCTCGACGACCGGTCCTCGATCCTGGTCGATTTCCTGGTGCCCGAGCGCTTCGCTGCCGCCGTCAAGGTCGGCGCACAATTGACGGCGACGCCGATCGCCAATCCCAGCAACGCTTATAGCGGCACCGTTTCGGCCATCGACAACCACATCGATGAAAAGAGCCGCACCCTGCTGGTCAAGGCCAAGATCGCCAACCCTGCGGATTCGTTGCGCGCCGGCATGTCGTTCGGCATCACCATGAAATTTCCGGGGCAAATCTATCCGGCCGTCAGCCCGCTGGCGATCCTGTGGGGGTCGGACGGCGCCTATGTCTGGCAGATCGAGGATGGCAAGGCCAGGCGGGTCCCGGTGCGCATCATACAGCGCAACACCGAGACCGTGCTGATCGACGCCGAGATCGACAATGGCGACATGGTGGTCACAG
>NZ_RZOM01001027.1:0-2221 GCF_003999175.1 Mesorhizobium sp. M7A.F.Ca.ET.027.03.2.1
TGGCAGAGGAGGGCGTCGTGCAGCTGTTTTCGCCGGAGGATGGCTCGCCGGCCATCGTCGGCGTCGTCGGCGCGCTGCAGCTCGACGTGCTGAAGGAACGGCTGAACTTCGAATACACGCTGCCGGTCGAATTCGAGATGTCGCGGTTTTCAGTCTGTCGCTGGATATCGGCCGACGACAAAGCCGAGACGCTTCGCTTCATCGAGGCGCATCGCGGTGACATCGCCCGCGACCTCGACAATGATCCGGTGTTCCTCGCCCAGCACGCTTTCTCGCTGAACTACGAAGCGGAACGCTGGAAGGCGATCAAGTTTGCCACGATCAAGGACTATCAAGTCCGCGACAAGGCGGCGTAGGCGCCAGTTTTCCCTTCTCCCCGTTCACGGGGAGAAGGTGCCCGAAGGGCGGATGAGGGGCAGCGCCGACCCTCGACTATCCTCTCGCCGCTTCCTCGATCCTGGCGATGTCGATCTTGCTCATCTGCATCATCGCCGACATCACGCGGCCGGCCTTGGCCCGGTCCGGATCCAGCAGCAGGCGCGGCAGCTGCTCCGGCACAACCTGCCAGGAGACGCCGAATTTATCCTTCAGCCAGCTGCATTGCGACGGTTGGCCGCCACCGTCGATGAGCTTGTCCCAGAAGTAATCCACCTCTTCCTGCGTCTTGCAGTCGATCGACTGCGACATCGCCTCGGTGTGCTTGAACTGCGGTCCACCATTGAGCGCCTGGAATTGCACCCCGTCGAGTTCGAACGTGGTCACCAGCACCTTGCCTTCATTGGCGTGGCCTTCGGGCCAGCGCATTACGCTCAGCACCTTCGAATTCTTGAAGATGGAGACGTAGAAATTCATGGCCTCTTCGGCCTGGCCGTCGAACCACAGGCAGGTGGTGATCTTTTGCATGTCGTGCTCCTCGGGTTGTTTTGGTTGCGTTACGGCGAAACGGCTGACTCCGAACGCGGTGCCATTTCCATGTCGTCTGCCCAAGGACGGGCATGCAGTGCGCCATCCGACAGTGCTACGCATTTTTTTTTGAGAGAATCTGGCGCATTGCAAAATTGTGGCCAGACCGGGCTTGCGCGTCTATAACGCCTGCGGTCCGAATTCAGCTCCGCCGCGCCATGCCTGGCTGTGGCCAGCCACCGAGGAAAAAACATGCCTGCCTATCGCTCCCGCACCACCACCCATGGCCGCAACATGGCCGGCGCTCGCGGCCTCTGGCGCGCCACCGGCATGAAGGACTCGGATTTCGGCAAGCCGATCATCGCGGTGGTCAACTCCTTCACCCAGTTCGTGCCGGGCCATGTCCATCTGAAGGATCTCGGCCAGTTGGTCGCGCGCGAGATCGAGAAGGCCGGCGGCGTCGCCAAGGAATTCAACACCATCGCCGTCGACGACGGCATCGCCATGGGCCATGACGGCATGCTCTATTCGCTGCCGTCGCGCGAGCTGATCGCCGATTCCGTCGAATACATGGTCAATGCTCACTGTGCCGACGCCATGGTCTGCATCTCCAATTGCGACAAGATCACGCCCGGCATGCTGATGGCATCGTTGCGCCTCAACATCCCGACCGTCTTCGTTTCCGGCGGTCCGATGGAAGCCGGCAAGGTGGTGCTCGCCGGCAAGACGCAGGCTCTCGACCTGGTCGATGCCATGGTGGCGGCCGCCGACGACAGGGTCTCCGACGAGGACGTCAAGGTCATCGAGCGCTCGGCCTGCCCGACCTGCGGCTCCTGCTCGGGCATGTTCACCGCCAATTCGATGAATTGTTTGACCGAGGCGCTTGGCCTGTCGCTGCCCGGCAACGGCTCGACATTGGCCACCCATGCCGACCGCAAGCGGCTGTTCGTCGAGGCCGGTCACCTGATCGTCGATCTCGCTCAGCGTTACTACGAACAGGATGACGAGACGGCTCTGCCGCGCAACATCGCCTCGAAGGGCGCCTTCGAGAACGCCATGACCCTCGACATCGCCATGGGCGGCTCGACCAACACCGTGCTGCACATCCTGGCTGCCGCGCATGAAGGCGAGATCGATTTCGATCAGGACGACATCGACGCGCTGTCGCGCAAGGTGCCGGTGCTGTGCAAGGTTGCTCCGGCCAAGTCCGACGTGCACATGGAAGACGTGCACCGCGCCGGCGGTATCATGGCCATCCTCGGCCAGCTCGACAATGCCGGCCTGCTCAACCGCGACCTGCCGACGGTGCACACGCTGT
>NZ_RZOM01001028.1:0-2221 GCF_003999175.1 Mesorhizobium sp. M7A.F.Ca.ET.027.03.2.1
GCTTCGCCAGGTCGAACTCGGCAAAAGTGTTGCCGTCAGCAAGCATGACGGCAACACTTTTGCCGAGTTCGACCTGGCGAAGCTGCCGGAGCCGCTGAAGCTCGATGCCGATCCGGAGGCGATCGGTGCCGCGCTTGGGCTGACGCCGCATGAGATCGGCTTCGAGAATCACCGCGTCGCGTTCTGGTCGGCGGGCGTGCCCTACGTCACCATCCCGGTTGCCAATCTTGAGGCGGCGGGCCGCATCCGGCTGGACAACCAGGCCTGGTCGGAACTGGCGCCGCGCAAGAGCGAGTGGGCCTTCGCCAGTCCCTATGTCTACTGCCGCGAAACGGTGAACCACGAAAGCGCCTTCCATGTGCGCATGATCGTGCCCGGCACGCCTTCCTATGAGGATCCGGCAACCGGCTCGGCGGCAGCGGCCTTTGCCGGCGCCATCATGCATTTCGACGCGCCGACCGACGGCATTTCGCAGTTGTGGATCGAGCAGGGGCTGGAGATGGGCCGGCCTTCGCGCATCCGCCTCGAACTGACCGTGCAAGGCGGAAAACTGGCCTCGGCGCGCATTGGCGGCAACGCGATCAAGGTGGCGGAGGGCAAGCTGTTCATCTGATCGAACGCATGCTCGGTCGATTTGTCGGGAAATGATTCCGGCAGGGCTGGACAGGACCGATGGTGGCGGCTATATGCCCGCCAACGCCGGTTTTTGCCGGCCGAGTGGGTGCGTAGCTCAGTTGGTAGAGCAGCTGACTCTTAATCAGCGGGTCCACAGTTCAATCCTGTGCGCACCCACCAAATTCCTAGAAGAGTTGGTGGAAAGACCCTGAAAGCGAGACGCGTTTGGCGCGTCTCGGGCAGGCTGTCTGACTGTGATTCTTTAACCGCGCTATCCGGATCTCGTGGCGATTCAGCCGCGTTGGAAAATGCGGCTCAGAAACCGGCCGAATCGAAAAGCATGGCTCTTTTCCCCGGCTGCAGCATCGCTGGCGCCAATTCCGTCTTTTCGCTGATGAGCCACCAGAAGAAGACCAGGAAGACAACGAAAATGCCGGTGTCGATCGGGCCATGACTTGAATAGCTGCTGTGACGGAACACAACAGCGACCGCCCCGGCGATAAACACCGCAGCCGCGGCAGGATGAAATTTCTTCATCTGCAAAATCTATTTGAGAATCGCCGTTACGGGAAGATGCGTCCTTTGTCGTGACAACGGCATCTTTGTCGGCCCGATACGGGGAATGAATAACTACTTCTCCGAAACGCCAGCCTCGGCAAAGCTCGCCATCCTTGCATGGCACTCCAGCGCCGAGCGGACGATGTTGACGGCCAGGCAGGCGCCGGAGCCTTCGCCGAGCCGCATGCCGAGATCGAGCAGCGGCGGCAGGCCGAGGGCTTCGAGCAGGCCACGGTGGCCCGATTCCGCCGAGACATGGGCTGCTATGGTGTGCGCGAGGGCGGTCGGGTGCAGCTTTGCCAGCGGGGCCGCGGCGGCGGTGCAGACGAAGCCGTCGAGCAGTACGGGTATGCCGAGATGCCGGGCGGCCAGCGTCGCCCCGAAGATGGCGGCGAGTTCGCGGCCTCCGAGTGCCGCGGCAATACCCAGCGGATCGGTGAGCGCTGCGGCGTGGCGCTTCAGCCCGGCTTCGATGGCGACCACCTTGCGCTTGAGGCCGGCATCGTCGACACCGGTGCCGCGCCCGGTCCATTTTTCCGCGCCGCCGCCGAACAGGGCTGCTGAGATGGCAGCCGCCGGCGTCGTGTTGCCGATGCCCATTTCGCCGAAGCAGATCAGGTCGAGATCCTTCGTCACGGCATCATAGCCGGCCGAGACCGCCTCCAGAAAGGCCTTCTCGTCCATTGCCGGCCCTTGTGTGAAATCGCCTGTCGGATGGTCGAGATCGAGCGGAATGACGTCGAGTTCGGCGCCGGCCATGCGGGCAAGCTGGTTGATGGCGGCACCGCCGCCGGCGAAATTCGCCACCATCTGCACGGTGACCTCGGAAGGATAGGCCGACACGCCTTGCGCGGTGACGCCATGGTTGCCGGCGAAGACGAAGACTTTTACGCGGTCGAGTTTTGGCATGTCGCGGCCCTGCCAGCGCGCCAGCCAGGCGGCGATCGTCTCCAGCCGGCCAAGGCTGCCTTGCGGCTTGGTCAGCGTGTCCTGGCGGCGGGCGACCGCATTGGCCGCGGCATCGCTGCCGGCCGGCAGGTCGAGGCAG
>NZ_RZOM01001029.1:0-2220 GCF_003999175.1 Mesorhizobium sp. M7A.F.Ca.ET.027.03.2.1
GATCTAGGCACATGCCGGATCGGCGAATGGACTGTGCCTCACGGCACAGTCCATGTCACTCCGCTTCAACCGGCCAGGGCGACCTTGTTCGCCTCGAGGAATTGCTTCAACGTCTTTGGCGTCCTGCCCGAAAGCGACTCGATTGCGTCGGTCACCATGGCGATACGGCCGGCGCGCGTGTTGGCGTCGAAGGACACGATGACCTCAGCGAAATCCTCGGGAACGCCTGATGCCTTCACGCCTTCGGTCAAGGCTTCATCCGGAACCTGCACGACATCGAGCGGCTTGCCGGTGACCTCGCTTACCAGGGCGGCGATCTCGGCCGTCGTGTAGGCCTGCGGGCCGGTCAAGGTGTAGGTTTCGCTTTCGCTTGATGCGGCAACGAGGCCGGCGGCGATCGCTGCCGCCATGTCGTCGCGCGCACCGTGCGCCATGCGGCCGTCGCCGGCGGACGTGTACCATTTTCCCGAAGCGATCGCGTGCGGCAGGGACAAGAACAGGTTCTCCTGGTACCAGCCGTTGCGGAAGATCGTGTAGTGGATGCCGCTCGCTTTGATCGCCTGCTCGGTGCCGTAGTGATCATTGGCAAACAGCACCGGCGAAACCGGTTCCGGGTTGGGCATCGAGGTGTAGAGAAGGTGGGAAACACCGGCCTTCTTCGCGGCGGCAACCGCGTTCTGGTGCTGCCTCAGGCGCTTGCCGTGCAGCAGGTCGATCTCGCCGGTCGAGATGATCAGCACCCTGTCGGCGCCCTTGAAAGCAGCCTCCAACGATAGTGTGTCGTCGAAGTCAGCCGCCCTTGTGATCACGCCTCGCGCCGCCAACTCGGCGAGGTTTTCCGGATTGCGGGTGGCGGCGATGATCCGGCCCGCGGGGACCTTGAACATATCCAGCAGGTGGTTGATGACGCCGCGGCCGAGCTGGCCGGAAGCGCCGGTGACGAGAAGGGTTTGGGTCATGGAAGATCCTGACGTTGCGCCGCTAAGGCGGTTCGAGTGGCGGTCTCAATAAGAGACCAGCACTAAAATAGGAATTGACCCAGAGCCGTAAAGAAGGCAGTTTTTCGGGAGGTAGGCACGCGCAGGGAACCAGCGGTGGACAGCAAGATCGTCAATCTGAGATCGAAGTTGGAGGTCTACAAGGCGGTCTCCGGCGGCGGCAACTTCGCCAATTGTCCGGTCCGCGAGGTCATCCAGGGCGTGAGCGGCAAATGGAGCTCGCTGCTGATGATGGCTTTGGCCGAGCAGCCCTATCGATTCGGCGAGTTGCGGCGGCTGGTGCCGGACATTTCACAGCGCATGCTGACGCAGACGCTCTACGATTTGCAGCGCGACGGCTATGTGCATCGCGAGGTGTTCCCGACCAAGCCGCCGAGCGTCGAATACAGCCTGACCGATCTCGGACAATCGATGTTCGGCGCCTTGCATCAGCTGATCCTGTGGGCCGAGCTCAATCATGATGCTGTGCGCGGCGCACGCGCCGATTTTGACGCCGCCCAGGGCTGACCAGCGGCGCAAAGCCGTTGGTGACGGCTTGATTTCGTCCCGCCGCTGAAGGATTGTCCCGGCCAATCCGGCTTTGGGGGCACTGGCATTTCCTATGATATCGCAATTGCAGGCGCCGGGCCGGCGGGACTGGCCGTGGCGCTCTATCTCAAGCGTGCCGGGCATCGGGTCACGGTCTTCGAGCGCTTCGATGAACCGAAGCCGGTCGGCTCCGGGCTGATCCTGCAGCCGACAGGGCTGACGGTGCTGGCCGATCTTGGCCTGCTCGACGACATACTGGCGCTGGGCAGCCGCATCGACCGCCTGCATGGCGCCGATGCTTCCACGGGCCGTACGGTGCTCGATGTCCGCTACGATGCGCAACGCGGTGGCCGCTTCGGGCTGGCGGTGCACCGGGCGGCTTTGTTCGGTGTGCTTTTCCGCGCCGCGCAGAGCGAGGCGATCGCCATCGAGACCGGCGTCGAGATCGAGGCTCTGGAGACCGGCGAACGGGCGACGCTGATCTGTGGCAACGGGCGAAGGGCAGGGCCATTCGATCTGGTCGTCGACGCCAGCGGTTCGCGCTCGAAACTGCGCCGCGAAAGCGCTCCAGGCGAGCCGCGGCCACTCACCTATGGCGCGTTCTGGGCCTCGCTCGGCTGGCGCGGCGATGGTTTTGACGTGCACGCGCTGCTGCAACGCTACGACAAAGCGAGCGTGATGATCGGCGTGCTGC
>NZ_RZOM01000102.1:0-9601 GCF_003999175.1 Mesorhizobium sp. M7A.F.Ca.ET.027.03.2.1
GTCTATGTCACCGCCACCTTCATGATGGTGCTGTCGGCGACGCTGATCGTCGGCAACATCATCGCCGACATGCTGCTCGTCCTGCTCGATCCGCGCGTGCGCCAGTTCGGGGAGCGCTGAGATGCTGGCGCGCGATCCATCCCCTCCACCGCTGCCGGCCGAAGGTCCCATCGTCGCCAAACCGGCGCGCGGCAACGAAAGCTATATCGCGCTTGTCTGGCGCCGGCTGAAGCGCTCCTGGACCGGCATGGCCGGGCTCTGGCTCGTCGTGCTGCTGCTGTTGATGGCCGTGTTCGCCGAGTTCATCGCGCCAATGGACCCGAAGGTCACGGATGTCGGCTTCGCTCCGCCGCAGGTGCCTGTTTTCCATGACAGAGACGGCGGTTTCACCGCACGGCCGAGGGTCTATGCGCTGGCCGATTCGGCGGACCTCGATCCGGTCACTTTCCAGCCCGTCGTCGGTCCCGACTACGACCATCCAAGGCTGCTTGGTTTCTTCGTGCATGGCGCGCCCTACAAGCTGTTCGGGCTGCTGCCGGCGGACCGGCATCTGTTCGGCTCGCTGGACGGCCAGCCGGTGCATTTCCTGGGCACCGACAAGTTCGGCCGTGACGTGCTGTCGCGCGCCATCCACGGCTCGCGCGTCTCGCTGATGATCGCGCTGACGGTCGTCTTCATCATCACCGTCATCGGCACCACCGTCGGCATGGTCTCCGGCTATTTTGGCGGCAGGTTCGATGTCTGGATGCAGCGCTTCGTCGAACTGGTGCTCGCCTTCCCGCAGCTGCCGCTCTATCTGGCGCTGACGACGCTGATCCCGGTCACCGCTCCCACCAACGTCTTCCTGGCTTTCGTCATCATCGTCATGTCGGCCTTGGGCTGGGCGCAGATGTCGCGCGAGGTGCGCGGCAAGACGCTGGCGCTGGCGCGGATCGAGTATGTGCGCGCCGCCATGGCGGTCGGCGCCACCGACCGGCGCATCATCATGCAGCACATCTTCCCCAATGTGATGAGCCACGTGATCGTCGCCGTGACGCTGGCGATCCCGACCGTGGTGCTGCTCGAATCCTTCCTCGGTTTCCTCGGCTTCGCCGTCAAGCCGCCGCTGATCTCGTGGGGCCTGATGCTGCAGGACACCGCGACCTATTCCGTCATCGGCACCTATCCGTGGATCCTGTCGCCGGTCGGTTTCGTGCTCGTCACCGTCTTTGCCTTCAACGCGCTGGGCGACGGCCTGCGTGACGCCGTCGACCCTTATTGAGGTGCTGAGATGACCGTCGCGCTCGCCGAATCCTTCGCACCAACCGTCCGTCACGACCATGACGGACGCCAGGGCCAGCCGATCATCGATGCTCGCGACGTCGCCGTGGCCTTCAAGGTCGAGCATGGCGTCGTCGACGCGGTCAAGGACATCTCGTTTCAGCTCTATCGCGGCGAGACGATCGCCATCGTCGGCGAATCCGGTTCGGGCAAGTCGGTGACGGCGCGCACCGTCATGGGCCTTCTGTCGCGGCGCGCCACCGTGTCCCCCGGATCGAGCGTCTGCTATGACGGGCAAAACATCCTGAAATTTCCCGAGAGCGCCCGGCGCAAGCTGCGCGGCAACCGCATCTCGATGATCTTCCAGGAGCCGATGAGCTCGCTCAACCCGATCTATACGGTCGGCAGCCAGATCGTCGAGGCGATCCGGGTGCATCGCAAAGTCAGCCGCAAGCAGGCCTGGGCGCGCGCACTGGAACTTCTGCAGCATGTGAATTCCCGATCCCGCCGCGCGGCTCAAGCAATACCCGCACCAGCTATCGGGCGGGCAACGTCAGCGGGTGATGATCGCCATGGCGCTGGCCAACAATCCCGATGTGCTGATCGCCGATGAGCCGACCACAGCGCTCGATGTCACCGTCCAGGCGCAGATCCTGAACCTGATCCGCAGCCTGCAGAAAGAGCTGCGTATGGCGGTGATCCTGATCACCCACGACCTGACCGTGGTGCGCCAGTTCTCCGACTACGTCTATGTCATGCAGCATGGCGAAATGTGCGAGCACAACGTCACCGAACGGCTGTTCGCCAACCCACAGCACCCCTATACGAGACGGCTGCTGGCTTCAGAGCCGCATGGGCAGCCGAAACCCCTTCCGGAGGGCTGCGGCACCATCCTCGAGGCGAGCGGCGTGCACGTCTCATTCATGCTGCGCCACGGCACCTTCCTGAAGCCGGACTGGCGAGAACTGGTCGCCGTCGACGATCTCGGCCTGAAACTCTGTCGCCATGAGACGCTGGGGCTGGTCGGCGAATCCGGCTCCGGCAAGACCACCTTCGGCCAGGCCTTGCTCCGCTTGATCGACGCCAAGCGCGGCGAGATCCATTTCGACGGCAAGCCGATCCATGGCCTGTCGCGTGCCGAGATGCGGCCGCTGCGCTCGCGCATGCAGATCGTCTTCCAGGATCCGTTTTCCTCGCTCAACCCGCGCATGACGATCGGCCAGATCATCGAGGAAGGGCTGATTGTCAACAGCATAGGGGCGACGCGGCGCGAGCGGGTCGAACGGGTGCGCGACGCGCTGGTCAGCGCCGGCATGCCGGGCGATATACTGTCGCGGTTTCCGCATGAATTCTCCGGCGGCCAGCGGCAGCGCATCGCCATCGCCCGCGCCATCGCGCTCGAACCCGAATTCATCCTGCTCGACGAGCCGACATCGGCGCTCGACCTCTCCGTCCAGGCGCAGATCATCGACCTCCTGCGCAAGCTGCAGGACGAGCGCGGCCTCAGCTACCTCTTCATCTCGCACGACCTCAAGGTGGTGCGCGCCCTGTGCCATCGCGTGATCGTCATGCAGAACGGCAAGATCGTCGAGCAGGGCCCCGTCGACGACGTCCTGTCCAATCCCAAGACCGCCTACACCGAACGGCTCGTCAGGGCCGCTTTCGACGTGGCCTGAACATATGCCGGAGGTTAGCATGGCAAGGAATCCCAAGATCACGTTCATCGGCGCCGGCTCGACGGTGTTCATGAAGAACATTGTCGGCGACGTGCTTCAGCGCCCGTCGCTTTCGGGCGCGACGATCGCGCTGATGGACATCAATCCGCAGCGGCTGGAAGAGAGCGCCATCGTCGTCAACAAGCTGATCGCGACGCTCGGCGTCAAGGCGAAGACCGAGACCCATTCGGACCAGCGCAAGGCGCTGGCCGACGCCGATTTCGTCGTCGTCGCCTTCCAGATCGGCGGCTATGAGCCCTGCACGGTCACCGACTTCGAGGTGCCGAAGAAATACCGCCTGCGCCAGACGATCGCCGACACGCTGGGGGTGGGCGGCATCATGCGGGGCCTCCGGACCGTGCCGCATCTGTGGAAGGTGTGTGAAGATATGCTCGCCGTCTGCCCGCAGGCGATCATGCTGCAATATGTCAACCCGATGGCGATCAACACCTGGGCGATATCGGAGAAATATCCCGACATCAGGCAGGTCGGCCTCTGCCATTCGGTGCAAGGCACGGCCATGGAACTGGCTGAAGACCTCGACATTCCCTACGAAGACATCCGCTATCGCTCGGCCGGCATCAACCACATGGCGTTCTACCTGAAGTTCGAGCATCGCCAGCCGGACGGTTCCTACCGCAACCTCTACCCAGATCTCGTGCGCGCCTATCGCGAAGGCCGCGCGCCCAAGCCCGGCTGGAACCCGCGCTGCCCCAACAAGGTGCGCTACGAGATGCTGACCCGGCTCGGCTATTTCGTCACCGAGAGCTCGGAACATTTCGCCGAATACACGCCCTATTTCATCAAGGAAGGGCGCCCCGACCTGATCGAGAAGTACGGCATCCCGCTGGATGAGTATCCCAAGCGCTGCATCGAACAGATCGAGCGCTGGAAGGGACAGGCTGAGGCCTATCGCTCGGCCGATCGCATCGAAGTCGAGCAGTCCAAGGAATATGCCTCGTCGATCATGAATTCGGTCTGGACCGGCGAGCCGTCAGTGATCTACGGCAATGTCCGCAACAATGGCTGCATCACCTCGCTGCCCCGCGATTGCGCCGCCGAAGTGCCGTGCCTGGTAGATGCCTCAGGCATCCAGCCGACCTATATCGGCGAGCTGCCGCCGCAATTGACCGCGCTGATGCGCACCAACATCAACGTGCAGGAACTGACGGTGCGGGCGCTGATGACGGAAAACCGCGAGCACATCTACCACGCGGCGATGATGGACCCGCATACCGCGGCCGAACTCGATCTCGACCAGATCTGGTCCCTGGTCGATGATCTCCTGGCCGCCCACGGTGACTGGCTGCCGGCCTGGGCGCGGACGAACCGCAAGAGCGAGGCCGCCGCCTGATCGGCGGCGCCCGGCTCATTTCGAATCGTCGGGGTCCGTTTCTTCCTCGTCGTCGCGAGCCTTGATGACGTAAGCGCCCTTCAGCCAGCGGTTGAGGTCGATGTCCTTGCAGCGTGTCGAGCAGAACGGAAAGGTGTCGCGCGCCGAGGGCTTGCCGCATTCGGGGCAGGGGCGCTTCGGGCGCAAGGGCGTGACTTTGGGATCGGAATTCACAGCCGGGGTCCCGCCAGCCAGCCGCCATGCACCTTGAAGCCTTCGCCGCTCAACAGCGCGACGGTCTCATAGAGCGGCAGGCCAACGACGTTGGTGTAGGAGCCGACCAGCTTGACGACGAAGGCGCCGGCGAGGCCCTGGACCGCGTAACCACCCGCTTTGCCGCGCCATTCGCCCGAGGCGACATAGGCGTCAATCTCTTCGCGCGGCAGCCGCTTGAAACGCACCCGCGTCTCGACCAGCCGTTGGCGCAGCTTGCCACCCGGGGTGATCAGGCAGATGCCGGAATAGACCCGGTGCGAACGGCCCGACAACAGCCCGAGGCAGTTGGCAGCGTCGTCGAGGGTTTCCGCCTTGGGCAGGATGCGCCGCCCGACGGCAACCACCGTGTCGGCGGCCAGCACGAAACCCGGCGCGTAGTCGGCTTCGGTCTGCAGCGAGGCGAACGCCTTCTCGGCCTTTTCCCTCGACAGCCGTTTGGCCAGCGAGCGCGGATGCTCGGCACGCAACGGCGTTTCGTCGACATCGGCCGGCAGCACGCGGTCCGGCTCGATGCCGGCCTGCTGCAAGAGCTCGATCCGGCGCGGCGAACCCGAGGCAAGCACCAGCTTCTGCAAAATGCTCATCGCGGACCAGTCGGGCTTTGCTTACTTGAAACGATAGGTGATGCGGCCCTTGGTCAGGTCGTATGGCGTCATCTCGACCAGAACCTTGTCGCCGGTCAGCACGCGGATGCGGTTCTTGCGCATGCGGCCGGCCGTATGGGCGATGATTTCGTGTTCGTTTTCGAGCTTTACCCGGAACATCGCGTTCGGCAACAATTCCGTCACGACACCCGGAAACTCGAGGACTTCTTCCTTCGGCATTCGATACCTTTGCTTGGATGGTAGTTCCAGCACCCTGGCCGGAATTTCGGCGGAACCTATATGATAATCGTCCGCTTGTGAACACGCTTAATCCGTCGCGTTTTTTGCTCCTGGAAGCAGAAAACGTCGGCCTATGCGCACCTTCAGCCGCTCGCGCACGTCGCGATAACTAGCCATGATCTGTTCGCGGGTACCGCTGGCGTCGGTCGGGTCCGGCGTCGGCCAGTATTCGACCTCGACAGCGAGCGAGCGGGTGAGTTCAAGTGCGGCGTGGTGCGCTTCCGGCGCCAGCGTGACGATGAGGTCGAAATAGTCGTCCTCGAGATCGTCCATCGTCCTTGGGTGACGCTCGCCCAGCGTGAGACCGTCTTCGGCAAGCACCGCATCGACGAATGGATCGCGCTCGCCGGCGCGAACGCCTGCCGAAGCGACAAAGACGGTGGCCGGCAGCATGCGGCGCGCCAGTTGCTCTGCCATTGGCGAGCGCACGGCATTCATGCCGCACAGGAACAGGATCGAACGGGGCAGGGCGCCGGGTGCCAGGGCTAGCCCCGCCAGTGCAGTACGCAGACCAGCGTGAACAGCCGGCGCGCCGTATCGAAGTCGATGTCGATCTTGCCGGACAGCCGGTCCATCAGCGTCTGCGAACCTTCATTGTGCAGGCCGCGGCGGCCCATGTCGATCGCTTCGATGTGGCTCGGCGTCGAGGAACGGATGGCGTCGTAGTAGCTTTCGCAGATCATATAATAGTCCTTGACGATGCGCCTGAGCGGCGTCAGCGACAGGATATGGGTGACGACGGCGGTGCCATCCTCGCGCGCCACGGCAAACACCAGGCGCTGCTCGGCCAGCGACAGTTTCAGCCGGTAAGGGCCGTCGCCGCTGTCACTGACGGGCTGAAAACTGTTCTCCTCGATCAGGTCGAAGATCGCCACCGCGCGTTCATGCTCGACATCGGGTGTCGACCGGCCGATCGATTCATCGAGTTCGACATCGATCAGCCTGGCGCGGGTTTGATCGGGGCCAGACATCGCCGCCTACATGTTCAACCGTATGGCGACGGAACGTCCATGCGCGTCAAGGCCTTCCGCCTTGGCCAGCGCAATCGCCGCCGGCGCCAAGATCCGCAACTGTTCCGGTCCAAGCTTGAGGATCGACGTGCGCTTGACGAAATCGAGCACCGACAGACCGGACGAGAAGCGCGCCGAGCGCGCCGTCGGCAGCACATGGTTGGAGCCGCCGACATAGTCGCCGATGGCTTCCGGCGTGTGGCGGCCGAGAAAGACCGCACCCGCGTTGCGCATCCGCGACAGGAAGCCCTCGGCGTCGTCGATGGCCAGTTCGACATGTTCGGCGGCGATGCGGTCGACCAGCGGCAGCGCGGCGTCGATGGTCGACACCTGGATCACCGCACCAAAATCACGCCAGCTCGCCGCCGCCGTCTCGGCGCGTGGCAGGCTCTGCAACTGGCGCTCGACAGCTTGTTCGACAGCGATGCCGAAGGCTGAATCGTCGGTGACCAGGACCGATTGCGCCGATGCATCGTGCTCGGCCTGGGCCAGCAGGTCGGCCGCGATCCAGTCCGGATCGTTGCTGCCGTCGGCCACGACGAGCACTTCCGACGGCCCGGCGATCATGTCGATGCCGACGGCGCCGAACACCTGGCGCTTGGCCGCCGCGACATAGGCATTGCCCGGGCCGACAATCTTGGCGACCGGCCTGATCGTTTCGGTGCCGTAGGCAAGGGCGGCGATCGCCTGCGCGCCGCCGACACGGTAGATTTCCGACACGCCTGATATGTCGGCCGCCACCAGCACCAGCGGATTGATGATGCCGCCCGGCGCCGGTACGACCATGACGATGCGCTCGACGCCGGCCACCTTGGCCGGCACGGCGTTCATCAGCACCGAGCTTGGATAGCTCGCCGTGCCGCCCGGCACATAGAGCCCAACCGCCTCGACCGCCGTCCAGCGCCAGCCGAGCTCGACGCCGGCGGCATCCGTATAGCGGTCATCCTTTGGTCGCTGCCGCTCATGATGCGAGCGGATGCGGTCGCGCGCGAATTCCAGCGCCTCGATCGTCTTTGGGTCGGCGGCCTTGTAGGCCTGGGCGATGTCGTCCTTCGAAACGGCGATGCCCAGTCCAGCCAGATCGGCGCGATCGAATTTCCGTGAATAGTCGATCAGCGCCGCGTCGCCCTCGGCGCGCACGCGCGCGATGATGGCGCCCACCGCTGCATCGACGTCGGCGGACACTTCCCGCTTGGTCAACAGGAAGGCGGCGAAACGCTGCTCGAAATCGGCGTCGGACTGACGAAGCGTGATGGCCATCGGACGCTCAGGCCTTGTGGATGGGGCGCGAGGTGGCTTCCCACGCCCCGCCAATGTCGGCAAGGCGGGCCTCGATGCATTCGACGTCGAGCATGATCGCACCGCCGCCCGAGAAGATCAGCTCGACGATGCCGGCCGGCTTGCTGATCTCGATGAAGCTGATCGCCAGCAGCGACAGGACTTCCGCAGGCTTGTCGCGGTCGATACCGCTGGTCTTGGCGCCGAGCACGCGGTCGAAATGCAGCACGGCCTGCCGTCGCTCATTGTGCTGGCGAAACAGGCCGGATTTTGCCTCCCAGACGAAACGGTTCATGGTCAGCAGGAAACGCTTGGCCGCAGGCAGGAATTCGAGGTCGCTGACTTTCAGCACGGCATCCTGGACGTGGGCCGAAACGATGCTCAGGTCCTGGTCGTCTAGCGCGATAAGCTTAAGGCCGGTCATGCGGATTTCGCACCTGAAGGTTGATTGTTCAGCCTTCTGTTAGGCGGTCTTGGCGATCGGTGCAACCGCACCAACAGCTGCAGGTCTGCGCTGCCCCTCATCGCCCTGCCGGGCACTTCTCCCCGTATAGTGACGGGGAGAAGGACGCTGCCGCGAAGGATCTCGCCAATCTCCTGCGTTGCTGGAGAGGAGCCGAGGTCGCGGGCTACGCCGAAATCCGTTCGATCACCGCGCCGCATTTGGACAGCTTTTCTTCCAGCCGCTCGAAGCCGCGGTCGAGATGGTAGACGCGGTTGACCGTGGTCTCGCCTTCCGCCGCCAGGCCGGCGATGACCAGCGACACCGAGGCGCGAAGATCGGTCGCCATGACCGGCGCGCCCTTCAGTTTCGGCACGCCGTCGACGATCGCCGTCTGGCCCGAAAGCGTGATATGAGCGCCGAGCCGCGCCAGTTCCTGCACATGCATGAAGCGGTTCTCGAAGATCGTCTCGGTGATCCGCGACTTGCCCTTGGCCATCGTCATCAGGCCCATGAACTGCGCCTGCAAATCGGTCGGGAAGGCCGGAAACGGCGCTGTCGTCACGTCGACCGGCGAAATGCCGGCGCCGTTGCGCCTCACACGAATGCCGGAATTGGTCGGGGTGATCTCCGCACCCGTCTGGGCGATCACGTCCAGTGCCGTCTGCAGCAGGTCCGGCCGCGCGCCTTCGAGCACGACGTCGCCGCCGGTCATGGCGACGGCCATGGCATAGGTGCCGGTCTCGATGCGGTCGGGGATGACGCGCACGCGCGCACCCGACAGCGATTCGACGCCGTCGATGGTGATGGTTGGCGTGCCGGCGCCGGAAATCTTCGCGCCCATGGCGTTGAGGCACTCGGCGAGGTTGACGATCTCGGGCTCGCAAGCCGCATTTTCCAGCACCGTCTCGCCCTTGGCGAGCGCCGCGGCCATCATCAGCACATGGGTGGCGCCGACCGAGACTTTCGGGAAGATGTAGCGGTTGCCGACAAGCCGGCCATTCCTTGTCTTGGCGATGACATAGCCGGTGTCGACGTCGATATCGGCGCCCAGCGCCTGCAGGCCCTCGAGGAACAGATCGACCGGCCGCGTGCCGATGGCGCAACCGCCCGGCAGCGACACTTTGGCTTCGCCCATGCGGGCCAGCAGCGGGCCGATCACCCAGAACGAGGCGCGCATCTTCGACACCAGTTCGTAGGGCGCTGTGGTGTCGACGATGTTGCGCGCGGAGAAGTTGATGGTGCGCGAATAGCCCTCATTCTGCTTCTCGCGGCGGCCATTGACCGAATAATCGACGCCGTGGTTGCCCAGGATGCGGATCAGTTGCTCGACATCGGCCAGATGCGGCACGTTTTCCAGCGTCAGCGTGTCGTCGGTCAAAAGCGAGGCGATCATCAAAGGC
>NZ_RZOM01001030.1:0-2220 GCF_003999175.1 Mesorhizobium sp. M7A.F.Ca.ET.027.03.2.1
AAGCAGGCCATTGCGGATGACGCCATAGGCCAAGGCGGCAATTTCGCTGTCGCGTTCACAGGATACGAATGCCCGGTCGCCGACGATCAGCCCGGTCATCTCGCGAAAGATGCGGCACTCGGCGTCGTCAAAGGTCCCCATGCGGAACCGCGCCGCGAGCCAGTCCTCGCCCGGCACTTTCGAAACGGTGACCTGCTCATCGCGGACTTCAGCCAGGTCGCCGATCCCGGCATGGAGATGGATCGTGCCGCCTTCCGGCTGGTATCCGCGATGGTCGAGTATGGCTTCGAGCTCGCCGGCGATGTCGGGAACCCGAAACAAGGGCGTCTGGCCGTGGCCGATGTAGAAGGACTCGGCGGCGCCGATGACAGCATCCGGCGCGCCACGCTGGCCGCGCAAGGGATTGGCCGAATTGGTGCGCCGGATCCGTCCGCCGGAGCGCCGCAGGAGCCAGCCATCAAAGACCGCCCCGGTCGCCGCCGGCCAGCCTTCGCGGCATGCCTGCTCGACGCGCCAGTTGAGATCATCGTCGCCGGCGCTCACGCGTCATCCTCCCGCAGCGCTTCCTCCATGAACGCCTGCGGATCGGTACAGAAGTCGCGCATCATGCGAAAATGATCGGTATCGCTGAAATCGGTCGGGTCGAGCCCGAAGCGGCTGATGCGGAACAGCCGCGCGCCGGGACAAGCCATCAGCAGCGGCGAATGCGTTGCCATGATCACTTGCGCGGTGCCCGACTGGTCCATGCGCCGCAGCATCTTGAGCAGCTCGATCTGTCGCGTCGGCGACAGTGCGCTCTCGGGTTCGTCGAGGATGTAGATGCCTCGCCTGCGGCAGCGCTCCTCGAAAAATCGGATAAAGCCCTCGCCATGCGACCAGGACAGGAAGTCCGGCGGCGCCCCGCCAGACTCCAGCGCTGCCTGATCGAGATAGCGGGCCACGGAGTAGAAGGATTCGGCGCGAAAGAACCAGCCGGCGGTGACTTTCGGCAGCCAGTGACCACGGAATGCGTTGGCCAACGCAGCACCACTCTTGTCGATGGCGCTGGAATGGTCGACTGGCATATATCCCTTGCCGCCGCCGGCTTCGTCATAGCCGGCCAGTGCGCCGATCGCCTCGAGCAGAGTCGATTTGCCGGTGCCGTTCTCGCCGACAATGATGGTGATCGGCGTGGTGAATTCGAGCTCGAACTCATGGCCGCGAAACAGCGGCAGGTTCCAGGGATATTTCTCCCAGTCCGCCACGCGCTCGGCGTCGAGCAGGATGCGCTTCAGATAGGGAGCCTTTAGCCGCGTCAGCTGCTTGCGATGGGCCATCAGCCGGGTAGCGAAATCGTGCCGTCTTCCGCGATCGGAAAGGCCGGATTGTGCGCCACTTCCCAGACATGCCCGTCGGCGTCGGCGAAATAGCCGTACCAGCCGCCCCAAAAGGCCCGGCCGGCCGGCTTGACGATGCGGCCGCCGGCTTTTTCCGCCCTGGCGAGCACGTCGTCGACTTCGGCGTCGGAACGAGTGTTGTAGGCGAGGTAGACCGCCGATGGCGCCGCGGCGAAGGCGATGCCGGAATCCTCTTCTGCGCTGGCGCGCGGGAACAGGCCGAGGATGACGCCGCCCATCTGGAAGAAGGCGACCCCGTCGGTGATGCCGGCATGCCGCTTCAAGCCCATCTCTTCGTAGAAGCGCACGGCGCGGTCGAGATCATCGGTAGCAATGGTGATGATGGAGATGCGCGGTTCCATGACGTTCTCCTTACTCGTCCTTCCATTCCGGCTTGCGCTTGCCGATGAAGGCGCCGATGCCCTCCTCCGCGTCGCGCGCAAGCATGTTCTCGACCATGATCCGGCCGGTATAGGCATAGGCGTCGGCCAGCCCCATTTCAGCCTGGGCGTAAAAGGCTCCCTTGCCGGTCTTGACCACCAAAGATGATTTGGAAGCAATGGTTTGCGCGTATTTGGTGACGATCTGATTCAGGTATTCGCGCGGCACGACGCGGTTGACCAGGCCGAACTCCTTGGCGGTCGCCGCATCGATCGTCTCTCCGGTCAGCAGCATCTCCATGGCATGCTTGCGCGAAACGTTGCGCGACAGCGCCACCATCGGCGTCGAGCAGAACAGGCCGATGTTGACGCCCGGCGTGCAGAAGGTCGCTTCGTGCGAGGCGATCGCCAGATCGCAGCTGGCGACCAGTTGCAGCCCGGCGGCGGTGGCCAGGCCGTCAACC
>NZ_RZOM01001031.1:0-2216 GCF_003999175.1 Mesorhizobium sp. M7A.F.Ca.ET.027.03.2.1
ACTTCATAGACCATGTGATGCAGGCCCGAACCGTCGTCGGTATCGCCGATATACATTCCGGGGCGTTTGCGGACAGCATCCAACCCCTTCAAAACCTTGATGGAATCGGCGCCGTATTCGGCTTCAGCGCCGTTGTTGTTGTCGATCTGATCGCTCATGAAAACCTGTTGTCTGGATGCCGCTTGCACGGCGCGAAAAACCCGCTCCGAATCGCGCCTCTGATATGCACTAGATATAGGCGCAAAAGGCGGTTTTTCCAAGGTTTGCAGGCATTTCACGGGGAATGAGCCGGCTGTCCATGGCAGCCTCCCGTCAGGCCCTATTTCACTTTGGCCAGCCGGTCCCTGAGAAACTTGATCATGAACTTGTATCGCGGCGCCAGCCGCCCGCTGCGGTCGAGCTTCAGCGTCATGTCCAGCGCCTGCGAAAGCACCGTCTTGGGGTTCTTGGCGACCTGAGCGTAGTCGATCATGGCAACCACCAGGTCGCGCTGCCAGGTGGCGTTGTTTGGGTCGGACCGGGCGAGCTTCTGGCGGATGTCGAGACTGTCCTGGAAAGCCTGCCGCGCGCCTTTGACGTCGCGCTGCTTGGCCTTGAGCATGCCGATCTCGGACAGGGTGATCGACAGGTCGCGTTGCCAGTCGGCATTGGCAGGGTCGAGCTTGGCCAGCCGGTCGGCGATAGCGAAACTGTCTGTATAGGCCTTGAGTGCTCCGGCGCGGTCGCCCTGTATCGCCAGAATGCCGGCGACCTTCTCCAGGCTGACCGAGAGGTCGCGTTGCCAGTCGGCGTTGGCAGGGTCACTGGCCGCCAGCACGCGGGCTATCGAGAGGGCTTGCCTATAGGCGGCGAGGGCTGCCGGCCATTCCTCTTGATCGCTCAGCGCATTGCCCATCTTTGCGTTGCCGACAGACAGGTCGCGCTTCAGCTCACTGTTGTCGGGGTCGCGGCCCACCAATTGTTCGACGATCGCATGGCCCGCTTTATAGGACGCGAGTGCGCCCGCCGCATCGCCGCGCTCGCGCTTGAGGTCGCCGATCGTATCATGGCTGACCGACACATCGCGCTGCCGTTCGGCATCCTGCGGCTTCTTTTCGGCCAATGCCAATCGGATCTTCAGGCTCTCCTCGTAGGCCATCTGGGCGTTGTCCAACTGGCCGGCGGTACGCGCCAGTGCACCGATCTCGTCATAGCTGATGGTCAGGTCGCGCTGCAGTTCGGCGCGCTCCGGCTCGTTGTCGGCAAGCTGCTTCTTGACCGACAAGCCTTCCTGGTAGATCTGCGAGGCCCCAGCCAGATCGCCTTGCGTCACAAGCACATTGCCGATCTTGTCATCAGCCATGGCGAAGTCGCTGAACCATGACAGCCGATCGGGTTCGGCAGCGGTCAAATCCCTGAGCATGGTTCTGGCGGTCCGATAGTTTTCCAGCGCTTCCGGCAGGTCTCCTTGCGCCAGCTTGATGTTGCCGAGCTTGATGTGGCTGACGGCAAAATCGCGCTTGACGCTCGGGTCGGTTTCCCGGGCCGAACGCAGCTCGAGATTGGAAACCAGCGCTGCAAAGGCGCGGCCTGCCGCATCGGTGTTGCCGACAAGGGTGTAGAGCTTGCCGAGCTCGTCCAGGGTTCGGATCTGGCGGTCGGCCTGGTCCAGGGTCAGATCGGTTTGCCCGGCCTCGCCGTAGAGGACCAGCACCGATTCATAGTCCTTGATGGCCGTGGCGTAGTCGAGGTCGGCGCGCGCCGCACCGCCGGACAGGAAACGCGTCGCCGCCTCGGACAGCGTGCGGTTGACGAAGTTGGCCTTCAAGGCGTTGCGCGAAACATTGTCGATGTCGGCGGCCTTTGCGAGGATGGCGCGAGCCCCATCGAAGGCGCCGAGCGAAAGCTGCTCCTCGGCCTGCCGGCGCAATTCCGTCACCTGCGGATCATCGGAGGCCAGCGTCCTCATTTCGCCGCGCACCTTGACGAAGGCGTCGGCCGCCTCGCGCAACCGGGCATTCAGGCTGTCCGCCGAAAGGTGGCTGGCGTCGGAGCTGATCAGCACGCCGTAGAGAGGCGCCAGCGGCATGTCGGCATCGCTGGCGACCTGCTCGACCTCACCGCGCATTTCCGGCGTCACGTCGGCCATGGCAAGCAACAGGCGCTCGCGCTCCGGCAATTGTTGCTTGGCGGCCGCGGCAAAAAACAGCTTCGGCAGGCCGCTCTCGACGTAAGGC
>NZ_RZOM01001032.1:0-2216 GCF_003999175.1 Mesorhizobium sp. M7A.F.Ca.ET.027.03.2.1
ATATTGAATTCGGCGTACTGGATTTCTCCGCCGACACGCTGCCGGGTGAGATGGATCTGATCTTCTGTTCGGAAGTGCTCTACTATCTGGATGATCTCGCCGAGTTGCGGCGCATTGCCAAAAAATTCGCAGAGGCGTTGGCGCCTGGCGGCAGTTTCATCAGCGCCCACGCATTCGTGCTGCGTGACAATGTTGAAAGGACGGGCTTCGACTGGAACACATTCGGGGCACAAGCGATCTCAGAGGCGCTCGCAGCGACCGAAGGTCTCGTCCTCGAGCAGTCGATCCAGACCGAGCTCTATCGCATAGACCGCTTCCGCCGCCTGTCACCGGACGATGTGGTGACGGAACCGAGGATTGATCATGCGCCGATCCGCGCGCCTATCGGACTCGGTGTCGCCCGAAATATCGTCTGGGGCGGGGCGCGGGCCTTGCGCCGCGACGTCGCGCGCAGCGAGCGGCGGCCACGTATCCCTGTCCTCATGTACCACAGCGTCGCCGAAGAAGGTCCGGCCGCCCTCGCCCGTTTTCGGCTAACGCCCGCCGCATTCGCCAGCCAGATGGCATGGCTGCGCGCCAATGGCTTTCACGCGACCACGTCCGAGCAACTGGAACGGTCCATCGCCAACCGTCAGCCTTTCGCTGGCCGCCCAGTGCTCATCACCTTCGATGACGGCTTCCAGAATTTTGCCGACCATGCCTGGCCAACCTTGCGCGCGAACGACCTGACCGCGGAAGTGTTCCTGGTGACTGACCTGGTGGGTGAAAGCGCGCAGTGGGATTCCGTAAACGGTCCGCCGACGCAGCTTATGGATGCCAGGACGGTGCGGCGGCTCGCCGCCGAAGGTGCGTTCTTCGGAAGCCATCTCGCGACGCATCGCGCGATCGATGGTCTGTCGAGTTCTGACTTGGCCGCCGAACTGCTGCGCTCTCGTATGTTCATCGAACGTTGGACCGGTCGGCCAATCTCGGCGTTCGCGGCACCCTTCTCTGTCACCGACCGACGGCTCGGCAGACTGGCCAAGGAGTCCGGCTATCGGATCGGCTTCGGCAGCAGACACGGGCCGGCGGACCTTAATTGCGATCCCATCGACCTCCCACGCATCGAGATTCGCGGGGATCGCTCGCTCGACGAGTTTGTCGCCACCGTCGAGGCCATGCTCGATTAAACGGTGAATTTGTCACGGTCATCGGTCCCGCTCACGTGCGCAAGATCGACGAAACGCTCCGCACTCGCCAGACTGCCGCGATCGCTCGATGTCACCCCGAGATCGGAATGACCTGCCCCGGCGGCTGAGTAAACACTGCCAAAATACCCGGCGCATCAGCATATTCAAGCGTGGCATGCGTGGCACCTATCAGCCCTGCGCAGAAAGCATCTGCACCGCTACGTCTCCGAAAATGGCTTCCGCCATAATTCACGCGCAGCCCCTGGCATGAACGACGATGCGTGGGCCGGTCGCAGCCTTGATGGTATCGTCGGCAAACGCTCGGGTTACTTCATACGGAAGCGACGCCGCTTAAGCCGACCCAGTGCAGGCTAACTGTATTCGGTAGCCGCTTTTCCCGAGCAGATGGATTTCAGATTACGAGCAAATAAGTAAACGTCTCCGAAGTAGTTCGGATACATTTCAGCAAGCTTTTCTTTCTTATCCACCTCGACCAAGACAGCCTTCACCTCACTGCCCCTTAGCTCGATTTTTTGCTCGATCTCTTTCAATTTTCGCGCGCCCGATATAATTGACCTGAAATGATCGGTAGTCAGTATATTATCTTTCCCATATTGAAGCAAATAGTATCGAGTTTTTTCCGGTTGCTTTATAAAATTCTCTTGGCATCTGGTAGTATCCTTGATTCTTTTTAGTATGCCGATCGCATCTATACGCTTGTTGAGATCCCGCAATTCTCGAACCCGGTCATTGTGATCCGGAATACTTACATGAACGGGGCACTGCTCAACGTGCGCGAATTCCGCCGACATAAGCTGGAAAAGGCGAAGCCAATCTTGGTCGCCCTCTCCGTGCTTCAAATCCTGGCCCCGGAATAGCCCGACAGCCTCAACCGCAGTTGCCCATGAGTGCTGAAGCTTGGTACGAACTTGCAACTCGATGCGTCGTCCGTCGAAAGCCTCGGTGTCGGCATCTCGGGATCGGTATTTGAAAACAACATGGTGACTTCGATACCCGTCCGGCTTCGGCTCATCGATATAGTTAAAC
>NZ_RZOM01001033.1:0-2215 GCF_003999175.1 Mesorhizobium sp. M7A.F.Ca.ET.027.03.2.1
ATGCGAAAGTCCGCCCGCGAGACCGTGAAGACCGAGGCCTATGGCGCCCATGCACTGATCTCAGGCGAGGCGTCGGTCGAACCGGAAGATCCGGCCGAAGCGCTGTGGACCGCGGTGCGGCAACTGCCGGGCAAGCAGCGCGACGCCGTGCTTTTGGTCTATGGCGAAGGATTGAGCCACGCGGCCGCCGCCGAGGCGATGGCGATCTCGGAGACGACGGTTTCCTGGCACATCCATGAAGCGAAGAAACGGCTGAAGACGCTGATACGCGCGGCCGGGGAAGTGTGACCATGGTCGACGACAACGGACTCAACAGACTGCGCGATATCGCAGCACCGGCGCCCGCCAAGGATGCCAAGGCACGTGCCTTCGAAGCCGCCCTGCGTGCCTATGATCAGGAAAATATTTCTGCTGTCACCCAAGGATCGATTGGCGGGCTTCGTCTCACAGAGCGAGCACAAAAGCTCTGGAGCGAGATCATGCAAAAGAAACTCATTGCCACGCCGGCCCTTGCCGGGCTCGTCGCCCTGCCGATCGCCGGATACGCCACCTTCCATCTGCTGAGGGAACAGCCGCCCAAATTCGGCGGCGACGAGAAAATCACCGAGACGCTGGCCGATAAGCCGGCGACGGTGAAGCCGACGACCGCCGAATCGAAGCCGGCTCGCGGCGAGTTGGAGAAGGACAAGAAGGCAGACGCGGATGTGGAAAGCCGCGGCGCCACCGATGCGCTTGTGGCGCCGGCCTCGCCGCAGAAATCCGAATCGACCGTTGCTTCCGGCGCGGCACAACAAAATGCGCTGGAGCGCGGTGTGCTGGCCGAGCCTGCGCCACCGGCACCGACAGGTGAATTCGCGCTGGATGGCGCTGCAAGTGTACCCAGCACCTCGCGAGCCCGCATGCCGGCCGAATCCAAGCTGATGGCGCCGCAGCAGCCGTCGATCTTGCCGGCCGACCAGATGCAGCCGCAACCGGAAAACCGCGACCGCATCGAGGATTTCAAGACCAATCCGGTGCATGCGGCGCTCGAGGATCCGGTCTCGACCTTCTCGATCGACGTCGACACTGCCTCCTATTCCTTCGTGCGCGGCTCGCTGAAGCAGGGCACCCTGCCGCAGGCCGATACTGTTCGCGTCGAGGAGATGATCAACTACTTCCCCTATGACTGGAAGGGTCCGGAGTCGGCCTCGACACCATTCAACTCGACCGTCAGCGTCATGCCGACGCCGTGGAACACGCAGACCAGGCTGATGCATGTCGCCATCAAGGGTTTTGACGTCAAGCCGATCGAGCAGCCGAAGGCCAATCTGGTCTTCCTGATCGATGTCTCGGGCTCGATGGACGAGCCGGACAAGCTGCCGCTGCTCAAATCGGCATTTCGCCTGCTGGTCAGCAAGCTGAAGGCCGACGACACTATCTCGATCGTGACCTATGCCGGTGACGCCGGCACAGTGCTGGAGCCGACCAAGGTGTCCGAAAAGGACAAGATCCTCAGCGCCATCGACAATCTGACGCCCGGTGGCAGCACGGCCGGCGAGGCGGGCATCAAGGAAGCCTACAGGCTGGCGCAAAAATCCTTCGTCAAGGACGGCGTCAACCGCGTGATGCTTGCTACCGACGGCGACTTCAATGTCGGCCAGACCGATGACGACGACCTCAAGCGGCTGATCGAAAGCGAGCGCAAGACCGGCGTTTTCCTGTCGGTGTTCGGCTTCGGCCGCGGCAATCTGAACGACCAGATGATGCAAACCATTGCCCAGAACGGCAACGGCACCGCCGCCTATATCGATACGCTGGCCGAGGCTGAAAAGGTGCTGGTCGAGGATGCCTCCTCGACGCTGTTCACCATCGCCAAGGACGTCAAGATCCAGGTCGAGTTCAACCCGAACAAGGTCTCGGAATATCGCCTGATCGGCTACGAGACCCGTGCCTTGAACCGCGAGGATTTCAACAATGACCGCGTTGATGCCGGCGATATCGGTTCGGGCCATTCCGTCACCGCGATCTACGAAATCACGCCCAAGGGCAGCGGCGGTGAGCAGATAGATCCGCTGCGTTATGGCCAGGCGTGGGTGGACAATGGCGGTGTCGCCAATGCGGACGAATATGCCTTCGTCAAGATCCGCTATAAGCTGCCGAATGAAGACGTCTCGAAGCTGATCACCACGCCGGTGACCTCGGCCAACGAGATTTCGTCCTTCGACCAGGCCAGCAC
>NZ_RZOM01001034.1:0-2211 GCF_003999175.1 Mesorhizobium sp. M7A.F.Ca.ET.027.03.2.1
GGCTGGCCGACGACCTGAAACTTTCGGTGCAGACGGTCAGTCGCGCCTATGAAGAGCTAATCCGTCGCGGCCTGATTTCGGGCGAGATCGGCCGCGGCAGCTTCGTCCAGACGCAGCGCCGCGAGCCGGAGCCGCCCTACCTGCCGGAGCGGCTCGGCGAAGTCATCGACCTGTCGATCCTGAAACCGGTTTGTGAGCCGATGCATCTGGAGCGGCTAAAACAGGCACTGGGCTGGCTGGCTGAGAACCTGCCGTCGAGTTCAGCACTTTCGTTCCGGCCCAACATGGTGTTTCCGCGCCACCGCGCGGTGGCGGTCGAATGGCTGAGGCTTTGTGGCCTCGATGCATCACCGCAGAACGTCAGCCTGACCAACGGCGCCACCGCCGGCATGACCGTGGCGCTGATGAGCGTCGCGCCGCCGGGCTCGACGGTTGCCACCGAGGCGATCGGCCACCATACGCTGGTGCCGTTGGCGCGCTATCTCGGCTTCAATCTGGAAGGCCTGCCGATCGACGACAACGGCCTGATCCCGGAAGCGCTGGACGAGGCCTGCCGGCTTTCCGACATCCGCGCGGTCTTCGTGCAGCCCTCGGTGATCAACCCGACGGCGACCCTGATGGATGCGCGGCGGCGAGAAGAGATCGCCGCGGTCGCGCGCAAGCACGACATCGCCATCATCGAGAACGATGTGCTCGGTCCGCTGGTCGAAGACCGGCCGCCGCCGGTTGCCGCGTTCGCGCCGGAGCGCACGCTCTACGTCACCTCCTTCACCAAGATCACCGTGCCCGGCCTGCGCATCGGCTATCTGGCCGCGCCCGACCGCTACGTCGCCGCCGTCGCCAATCGGCATCTGGTCTCGAACTGGATGGCGACGCCGCTGGTGGCCGAGATCGCCACCAAATGGGTGACCGACGGCACGGCGATGGAGCTTGTCCACTGGCAGCGCGCGGCTTTGCGGCGCCGGCAGGATATTGCAGCGCAAGTGCTGGCGGGGGTGGACTATCGCGCCCGGCGCGACGGGTTGCATGTCTGGCTGCAACTGCCGGCCGACCGGGCCGAGGAAAGCTTTGTCGCCCAGGCTCGCCTGCAGGGCGTGGCGATTGCACCCGGCACGTCCTTCCGTATTTCGGCTGCGCCCTGGCATCCGGCGGTACGTATCTCGCTGGGTTCGACCACCGAGGGGGAACTGCGCGCCGGCCTCGGCGTTGTCACCAAGCTTTTGCTCGGCGATCCCGAGCACCTGCTGCTCGCTATCTAGCGAGTGCGCCGCTATCCGGGTGATGCCGGCCTGCGAAAGGCAGCCTCCTGCGCTTCCGGTACTCACGTACGAAAAGTACGCTCCGTTCCGGTTCTCGGAGGCTCCCATTCTCGGCTCGGCCTGACCCGAATCCCGGCGCACTCTTCGGCACTGGTTGCTCAAGAATTGTGCGGAATGGGAAATATTGTCATGATATTATTTTCCCGATTGACATGATTTGGCGCGTTCCGCATCGTTAAGGGGCACAGGCTTCTCCAGCACGGGGAATTTATTTGTCCGCATCAGCGCCCATCATCAAGATCGACGACATCTCGAAGAGCTTCGGCAGCTTCAAGGTGCTGGACGGCCTGTCGATGCAGGTCATGCCCGGCGAGAAGCTGGCGCTGATCGGCCCGTCGGGCTCGGGCAAGACGACGATCCTGCGCATCCTGATGACGCTTGAGCGCATCGATGGCGGTCATATCCAGATCGACGGCGAGCAACTCTACCACATGGAGCGCAATGGCCAGCTGCTGGCCGCCGATGAGCGGCATCTGACAAGGATGCGTCAGAAGATCGGCATGGTCTTCCAGCTGTTCAACCTGTTTCCGCACAAATGCGTCATGGACAATGTCACGCTGGCGCCGATGCTGACCAAGGGCACGCCACGCGCCGCCGCCGAAAAGCGGGCGATGGAACTGCTCGAAATGGTCGGCATGGCCGACAAGGCCAAGTCCATGCCGGCGCAGTTGTCCGGCGGCCAGAAGCAGCGCGTGGCGATCGCCCGGGCGCTGGCGCTGTCGCCGAAGATCATGCTGTTCGACGAGGTGACGTCGGCGCTCGATCCGGAGCTGGTCGAGGAGGTGATGAACGTCATGCGCAAGCTGGCCGCCGAGACCGACATGACCATGCTGCTGGTCACCCACGAGATGGGCTTTGCCCATGATTTCGCCGACCGGGTACTGTTCTTCGA
>NZ_RZOM01001035.1:0-2210 GCF_003999175.1 Mesorhizobium sp. M7A.F.Ca.ET.027.03.2.1
AAACGGCCGATCGCCATGTTCGTCGACCGCTCCGACCAGGCCTCGATCGAGGCCTGGTCGGAGCGGTCGACGAACATGGCGATCGGCCGTTTCACGGCGCGCGACAGCTGGAACATGTTTTCCAGCATGTCCCGGTTCGGATTCTCGAGATCGATGACGATGACGTCGGGCTCGACCTCGGCGATCCGCCGCGCAATGCCGGTCACGTCATGAATGACGGTGACTCGCTCATGGCCGGCCTCGCGCAACCCCGCCTCGATGATCGCGGCGCGGATGCGGTTTTCATCGATCACCAGGACGGCGAGTGCGGTTCGAACCATGCCTGCATTGTGACCAAGCGAAGGAATTGTGCAATGCAGTATGGTTGAACAACCCAATATTCGCTGACCGCGCCGCAGGCGCCTAATCCACCGCCAGCGCCGTGACCTCGCGGCGGAAGGGCAGTGCGTCGCCGATATCGGCTTCATCCAGCTCGCGCGCAAAGCGGTGGCCGGCATAGGTTGCCCAGGCGATCGGACCCGGCGCTTCGGCGTCGCCGATGACCTTGATCGAGCGGATGCCGCTATCGGCCCATTCGTCCCGCCGCGCCTTCAACTCGCGCCAGACGCCGTCGTCCTGTTGGCGCGACGTCACCAGCACCACGGCGTCCGCGGCAATGTCGCTTCGGGCGCCCGTATAGGCGCACGCAGTGACAACCCCACCCGCCACGATGCGGGTCACGGTCCGGTTCAGCACGATATCGACGCCGAGTTCGGCCAGCCGGCGGTGGATGGCGCCCTGCTCCAGCGTGTTGCGGGTCCAGTCGGACACATAGGCCGACGGTGTCACCAGCGTCACCCTCGCGCCCTGGCGCGCCATCAGCTCGGCCAGAACGCCGCCCATGTAATAGTGATCGTCGTCGAACAGCACGACAGTTCCGGTCGGCACATTGCCGCCCATCAAATCGTCCGGCGTGTAGACCGGCATGGCCCGGTCCGCCGGCATCGGCACGACATGCGCGCGCGCCACGCCATCGCGGCGCCATGTCGAGCCGGTGGCGATGGCAATGTTCTGGAAGCCGAAGGCGAGGATTTCCTCGGCCGACAGCCGGCTTTCGAAATAGACGTCGACATTGGACATCTGGCTGATCTGGTACTGGCGGTAGTCGCGCACACGCCCCCATGCCGAGAGACCAGGCAAGCGGCACTCGCGCGCCACGCGGCCGCCGAGTTCGGTTCCGGCTTCGGCGATGGCCACCTGGTAGCCGCGCAGGCCGAGTGCCCTGGCGGCTTCCAGCCCGGCGGGGCCGGCTCCGACGATCAGCACGCTGTCGCTGTCGCCCTTGGCCTGCATGCGTTCGGGATGCCAACCCTTGCGCCACTCCTCCATGAAGGTCGGGTTCTGCGTGCAGCGCGAGATCGACATGGTCATGTCGCCGGTGATGCAGATGTTGCAGCCGATGCATTCGCGAATGTCCTCGATCCGCCCCTCTTCCACCTTCTTCGGCAGGAAGGGATCAGCGATCGACGGCCGCGCGCAGCCAATGAAGTCCAGCGTGCCGGACTTGATCATCTTCACCATCACATCCGGCGAGGTGAAGCGGCCGACACCGACGACCGGCTTGGAGGTCAGCGTCTTGATTCCGGACACCAGGCTCTCCTGCGCGCCCTCCTCCTTGAACCGCGACGGCCCCGAGCAGTCCTCCCAGGCGCCATGCGCCAGGTCCCAGAGGTCGGGCAGATCGGCATGCATCTCGATCATGTCGCGCACTTCGGAATTGGCAAAGCCGAGCTCGCCGATCATCTCGTCCAGCGACAGCCGCAGCGTCAGGCCGCACGTGTCGCCGATGGCGTCCCTGCCCTCTTCGATCAGCTCACGCATCAACCGCGAGCGGTTCTCCAGCGAGCCCCCATATTCGTCGCTGCGCTGGTTGGTGGCGGTGGACAGGAAGTGCTGGATGATGCCGAAGCCATGCGCGCCGTAGAGGCAGACCAGATCGAAGCCCGCCAGCCTGGCCCGTTTGAAGGCATTGCGGTGCCAGCGGCGCAGGTCGCGTATATCCTGCTTGTCCATGGCGCGCGCTTGGACCGGATCGTTGGTGAAGGTTCGGATCGGCAGGGCCGAGGGTCCGCGCGGTACCTCCTTGGTGTAGAGGTTGGGACCGTTGATGCCCGAATAGGCCAGCTGGATGCCGGCCAGCGCGCCATGCTGGTGCATGGCCTCTGCCATCT
>NZ_RZOM01001036.1:0-2209 GCF_003999175.1 Mesorhizobium sp. M7A.F.Ca.ET.027.03.2.1
CCTTATCACCGCCGTGCGCACGGCCGCGGTGACGCTCGCCGGTCCGGCCGTATAGTTGATCATCGCCGCCACCCGGCCGGCCGACAGAAGGCCGGTGAGCGACAGCACGACGCCGTTGGCATTGGGCAGCATCACGCCGACCGCCTCGCCCGGAGCCGTCACCGCCTCAAAGCGCCTGCCCAGGACGCGGGCGCCGATGAACAGCTTGCGGTAGCTCAGCGCCCCGGAGATCACGTCGTCGATGATGGTATGCGAAGCGCCGACGCGGTCGGCGGCATCGCGCATGGCCAGGAACAGGCCACGATCGAGGTTGGTGCCGAAGAGCCGCGCCTCGGCGACACGGTCGAACAGCGCGTTGGTGTTCGAGGCCTGATCGGGGTTCCGCGCCACCAGTTCGGCGATGGTCATCGGCTCCAGCACGCTGATCGACAGCTGCGGAAACCAGTGTCGTGGCGCCTTGTCCGCGGGTGTCAGCGACACCGGCAGGCCGCGCGCGCCGCCGACGAAGATCGGCACGATCTTGGCATCGGCCTGCATGGCGATGCGGGTGACGGCACGAAACAACCGAAACGTCTTGACGTCAGGCTCGACCGCATCCGGCAGATAGACGGCGAGCCGGCCCTTGCCCCTCAGCACCCGCACCAGCCGGCGGCTGACGAAGAGATGTTCGGCGTTGAAAGCGATGGTACGGCCAAGCTCGCGCCAAGGTTCAAGCCACGGCGAGCGCGCCGAGGCCTCGTCGAGTATGTGCAGTGTGTCTTCCGGCAGCAGCGACAGCATCAGCGCCGGTTCGAAGCGCGATTGATGCGAGATGACGTAGATGACTGGAGTCTGCGCCTTGCGGGCGATCCTGATACGGCTGTCGGCGATCCGGTAGGCGAGCTTGAACGGCACATAGAGCAGCGCCTGGGTAAAGCGCAGGCCGAGGCGGAATTTTTCCACCACGCCGATCAGCAGCCAGGCCAGAACAAGACCCGCAAGCAGCGCCAGTGTCAGGACCATGCCGCGTCTCTCCCAACATTCTTAGCATCTCGGCTCTTTTGCGGCCGCTTCGGCCAGAACCTAGACGATGTGGGAGCAAGGTCAATGCGGAGCTTTTGCTTCCCTTGGTGCGGGAAGCTGCTTGTCATGCCGCCTGCAGCCGTCCACTGATGAAACGAAATTCCTGCGTCTTGCCGCCATAGCCGTAAGCGGCTGCCGGCACTTCATGTACGAAGGCGTAGCTCTCCTCGTGCACGCCGCCCAGCAGACGGCCGAAGGCCGCGAAGATCGCCTTCAGATAGGCCTCCAGCTCAAGCTTGGTGTTGGTGCCGTCGACCACCTTGATATCAAGCCAGAACGTGCTGGTGCCGTGCTCGGCCAGCGACTTGCCGCCGGCGAACCAGTGCTGCGGATCGACATAGGACACGGCAACTGCCGTGATCGTCGGGTCCTTGCGCAGCTGCGTCGCGGTGATTTCGGTGGCCTCCTTTGCGATGCTGGCTGAAAGAGCCGCGTCGGGCTTGCCGGTGACGCTGATGTTGATGATGGGCATTTTTCTTCTCCTTGGCTTGAGCGGCGTCCGATTGCCGTTGAAACAGCCATGCCACCAACTTTAGATCAAAAAAATCGAATTGTTTTTAATTGAAGATTCGATAACATAGAAGTATGGAAACGCTCGATCCCGATCTCCTCCGAACCTTCCTCGCTTTCGTCGACAGCGGCTCACTGGCCCAGGCGGCTGCAAGCATCGGCCGTTCGCCCTCGGCGGTGACCACCCAGATGCAGCGGCTGGAGGAAATCCTCGGCGAGCCGCTGCTGGCGCCGCAAGGGCGAGGGCGCGGCTTGACCCCTGCAGGCGAAGACCTCGTCGGCCATGCCAGGCGAATCCTTGCCACCCATCGCGAGGCCTGGCTGGCGCTCAAGGGGGCGCGCGCTGCCGGACGCGTCGCCATCGGCACGACACAGGATTTCGCCGACAGCGGCCTGCCGGACCTGCTGCGTGCCTTCGCCGGCAGCCATCCACGCGTCAGGATCGAATTGCGGGTCGGCCGCTCCGCCGAACTGGCGCAGGCGCTGCAGTCTGGCGGCCTCGATCTGGCGATCGTTATGCGCCAGGCAGCGGCGTTGGACGAGGTCGGCGTGCTGCGCGAGCCGATGATATGGCTGTGTTCGCAAAAAGGGCTGGCTTCGCGGCAGGAGGAATTGCCGCTGGCGCTGCTCGATCCGT
>NZ_RZOM01001037.1:0-2208 GCF_003999175.1 Mesorhizobium sp. M7A.F.Ca.ET.027.03.2.1
GGCGGAAGCGGAGGGTCTCAGAATTTCGCTGAACAATTTTCAACAGGAGCAAAGCTATCTCGACAAGACCGCCAAGGATGCCGAGGCTGAGGTCGAGGTTCTGCTCAAGCGCGAGCAGACGGAAGCGGCAGCGGTGAAACAGGATGAGGGCGATCTGGCGCGGGTCACCAAATCGTTCGAATCGGGCAACCTGACCAACAGCAGGCTCGCCGACGTCAGACGTGCGGTGCTGATGTCGTCGAGCCGGGCGCTCGAGACCTCGGTCGAACTCATGAGAACGCGGCGCCAGCAGGAAGACTTCGTCAGGCAGCAGGAACGCAATGAAAATCAACGAAGGATCGGCCTTCTGAACGAGTTGAGGGACACCGACCTTCGCCTCGCCGAGACCACTGCAAGGCTCCACGCAGCCAGCCAGAAGCTTCAGCCATCAGGGGCGTCCGCTCTTCCACTGCCGGTCGCCGGCGAAACCTTCCAGGCGCGGATCACAATAACCGGTGGAGCCGGCGACGCGTCGAGAAGTCGACCGGTCGACCAGGACACTGAGGTCGCGCCTGGAGACACCATCGAGGTGAGGTTCAGCAGCGACCTGCAGAGCGCGGCGATCCAGTAGTTACGCGACGTGAACCGACCCGGGAACGACGGTGGCTGATGCCTCGCCTCACGGCATGAAGACCCGGGCGACCTGAGAAATCGGGCATGGGCAAATCAAGAAAGCGGGGTTGTCGTGATTGGTGAAATAGATGTCGCCAGCGCCTACATCACCGGCCGCATCGGCTTCATGGGGCTGAAGTTGGTTGTCGCGCCCGGCGTGCTCGTCCCTCGCCCGGAGACGGAATTGCTCGGCAGCACCGCCCTCAATGTGCTTCGTGAACTTAATCGGCCGGTCCCGCGTGTCGTGGACATGTGCTGCGGAGCGGGCAATCTCGCCTGCGCCATTGGATACAAGGTCCCCACCGCGCGCGTCTGGGCGAGCGATCTCACTGACAGCTGTGTCGAAACCACCTGCCGGAATGTCGCCCATCTTGGCCTGGCCGGACGCATTTCGGTGCTGCAGGGCGACCTGTTCAATTCCTTCTCGGGTCTAGAGCTCGAAGGCACGATCGATCTGGTCGTTTGCAACCCGCCTTACATCTCCGAGAAGCGGCTCGAAAACGACCGCGCGCATCTGATGGAACTTGAACCACGTGAGGCGTTCGCTGCTGGGCCTTACGGCCTGAGCATTCATATGCGGGTGATCAAGGAGGCGCGGCGCTATCTGCGGCAAGGTGGTATGCTGCTTTTCGAGGTTGGGCTTGGCCAGGACCGGCAAGTCATGAATTTGGTTGAGCGTTCCAAAGCCTACGAGAGCATTCGCACGGTTGCGAACAAAGCTGGTGAAGCCAGGGTGGTTTGTGCACGGGCCAAAGCGCCAGTATGAGCCGCGCCATGGGTTGCGCGCTCGGTTGGGAAGACGCCCTTAAACCGTAGCCCGGCGATCAGTTTTCCTTGCTGAGGACGTAACGTGCAATTCCCTGGATGGAATCGAAATTCTCAGGCAGAAGTTCATTGTCCTCGACAGTGATGCCGAATGTCTCCTCGACGAAGCCGATAACTTCAAGCACTCCAGTCGAGTCTATGATGCCCTGGTCGAGCAACGACGTTTCAACCTCCAGCGCACGCGGGTCGGCCACGTAGAAGTTTGACGCCAGAAAGGCGCGTATCTGATCGCTGTAGGTGTCAATTCTGTTGTTCGTGCTCAGCATTGAATTGGCCTCCGATCCAAATGATTTCCAGGTGTCGCTTTATGAAAGCGCTATTTTCTTGAGCTTGCCCGTGTCCGTCATCGGTAGACTGGACACAATCTGGATGGACTTCGGAATCATGAAGTTTTCCAGCCGCTTCTGACATTCCATCCGCAGCTGCTTTTCGCCCATGATCGTTCCTTGCTCCATGACGACAAACGCTTTCACTGCCTGCCCCAAGAGGTCGTCGGGAACTCCAACGACCGCGGCTTCCCGTACTCCTGGGATTTCCATCAGCACGTTTTCGACTTCCCTGGGCGCCACCTTTTCTCCCCGCGATTTTATGATCTCATCGCTGCGGCCGACAAAATAGAGGTAGCCTTCCTCGTCCATTCGGCAGTAGTCGCCGGTGTACAGAACCTGCTCGCCGGGCAAAGGGCCAGGCTTGAGCTTCCTCGCGGTAGCCTCCGGCTTACCCCAGTAGCCC
>NZ_RZOM01001038.1:0-2208 GCF_003999175.1 Mesorhizobium sp. M7A.F.Ca.ET.027.03.2.1
ATGGGTTAGAGAGTTGTGTGCACCTTCCCTGAGGAAGGGGCAAGATTGCTTCAAGCACGCATACCTTAAAACAGGGTGATCATCCTGTTTTAGGCCGCGAGTTCCGCCTCTCCGGTCTTGGCGCCGGTGATGTAGGAGACGATATCGTTTCCGTCGGTGTTCTCCTTGCGCAGATTGGCGACGATGCGGCCGCGCCGGAACACGACGATACGGTCGCAGAGATCGAACACCTGGCGCATATTGTGGCTGATCAGGATCAGCGGCTCGCCATTGTCCTTGAGCGTACGGACGATGTTTTCGACCTGCGCGGTCTCCTGCACGCCAAGGGCGGCCGTTGGCTCGTCCATGATGATCAGCTTGGAGGCGAACGTTGCCGTCCGGGCGATCGCCACGCACTGGCGCTGGCCGCCCGACATGTGGCGGATGGTGTTGGACAAATTGGGGATCTTCACCGCCGTGCGGACGAGCGCCGCCTCGGTCGCCTTGCGCATGTACTTGCGGTCGAGGATCGAGAACGGGCCGAGGTTGAACAGCACCTTCTCGCGCCCGAGGAACAGGTTCGACGGCACGTCGAGATCGTCGGCCAGCGCCAGGTTCTGGAACACGGTCTCGATGCCCGCCGTGCGGGCCTCGATCGGCCCGGCAAAGTTCACTTCCTTGCCGTCGAACCAGATCTGGCCGCTGGTGCGCTGCTCGACGCCGGTGATCTGGCGCACGAAGGTCGACTTGCCGGCGCCGTTGTCGCCCATGATGGCGACATGCTCGCCCTTGCGCAGTTCGAAGTTCGCCCCTTCCAGCGCGTGCACGCCGCCATAGCGCTTGGTCAGGTTTTCAGTCTTCAGGACGATGTCTGACATGGTCATGCCCTCATTGCCCGCAGGCGTTGGCGCCACTGGTCGAGAACCACCGCACCGACGATGATCACACCCTTGACCATCTCCTGGTAGTAGGCGTCGAGGCGCAGGAAGGTGAAGCCGGAGATGATGACGCCGAAGATCAGCGAGCCGATCACCGTGCCGATGATCGAGCCGCGGCCGCCCGACAGGGAGACGCCGCCGATGACCGCCATGGCGATGGCGTCGAGTTCGTACATCACGCCCATGCCGGACTGCGCGGTCAGGTTCTTGGAGCTCAGCACCACGGCGGCGAGCGCGGCGAGAATGCCGGCGATGACGTAGACCAGGATCTTGTGGTTGGCGATCTTGATGCCGGACATGCGCGCGGCGTCCTCGTTGGAGCCGATCGCGTAACAGTGCTTGCCGTACCTGGTGTAGGTCATGATCAGCTGGAACAGGATGGCCAGCGACAGGAAGATGACGACGGGCATCAGGCCTTTGCCGATGCCGGCGAAACTCTCGGTGGGAAAGGAGATCGGCTGGCCCTTGGACCACCATTTGGCGATGCCGCGCGCGGTCACCATCATGCCGAGCGTGGCGATGAACGGCGGAATGCGCGTGTAGGCGATCAGCGCGCCATTGACCAGGCCGGCGAACAGGCCGCAGGCGATCGCCACCAGCAGCGGCACGATGACAGGCAGGTCGGTCCAGCCTTGCGCCAGGAACATCGCCTTGGGATTGGGGTTGCCGTTGACCGTCGCCACCTGGGCGAAGCTCATGGCGATCATGGCGGTCGCGCCGACGATCGAGCCCGAGGACAGGTCGATGCCGCCGGTGATGATCACTTGCGTCACACCGATGGCGATGATGCCGACGATCGACACCTGCAGGATGATGATCTGCAGGCGCGCTTCGTTGAAGATGCCGCCGACGTCGCTGCGTGTGTTGAACAGGAAGCTGTCGCCGAGAAAAATGCGGCCGATCAGTTCGAAGATGACGACGAGAATGACCAGTGCCAGGAAAACATTGAACTCGGCCGGCCATGTGCGCTTCTTCGCATCATAACCGACGCCGCCCACGCCATGAGATGTCTGTGCCACGTATTCTGTCCTCCATAGCCGCGGTCGCCCTCGCGCCTGCAGCGCTGAGGGAGAGAGGGGAGCGGCGCTGTCTTGGTCGAGAGCGCCGCTCCGTATCGAACCGTTGGCGGCTCAGTTCTTCTTCAGGAACTTGTCGATGTTGGCTGGCGTCACCAGATGGAAGGGCACGTAGACCTTGTGCTCGACCTTCTCGCCCTTGGACAGCTTGAGCGCCGCATCGAGAGCGCCGGCGCCCTGGCCGGCAGCGTCCTGGAACACGGTTACGTCGAGGT
>NZ_RZOM01001039.1:0-2208 GCF_003999175.1 Mesorhizobium sp. M7A.F.Ca.ET.027.03.2.1
GCCGCCGACCGCGCCGATACCAAAGGCGCCGAGCATGATGCCATAGGTCAGCGCATCGCCCTTGACGACATCACGCGCCACCAGAGGCAGCAACGCAAGCACAGCGCCTGCACTGAAGCCGAACGCAGCGCCCCTGACCAGCACCTTGCCGATGTTGGGCGACATGGCGACATAGCGCAGGCCGGCGCCCATGGCGGCCCCCAGCGATTCGCGCGGCAAGGTCGATACCGGCACGTCCGGCTTCCAGCGCGCCAGCACGACGATCAGGCCGATATAGCTCACCGCGTTCGCCGCGAAGGCGGCCGCCGCACCGGCCGCGGCGACGATGATGCCGCCGATCGCCGGACCGACGCTGCGCGTCAGGTTAAAGCCCATCGAATTGAGGGCGACGGCCGCCGGCACCTTGTTGCGGGGAACGATATCGCCGACGGAGGCTTGCCATGACGGGCTGTTGAGCGCGGTGCCGCTGTCAATCAGGAAGGTGAAGGCAAGCAGCGTCCATGGCGTGATCAGGCCTGAATAGGTGAACAGGGTCAGAAGCACCGACACCACCAGCATGAAGGTCTGGGCGACAAGCATCACCTTGCGCCGGTCGAAACTGTCGGCGATGGCGCCGGCTACGAGTGCAAACAGCATGATCGGCAAGGTGGTCGAAGCCTGGACCAGGGCCACCTGATAGGGCGAGGTGGCGATCGTGGTCATCATCCAGGCGGCGCCGACACCCTGGATCAAGCCACCGAAATTCGAGACGAGGCTTGCGCCCCACACGGCGCGGAAAATGCCGTGCCGGAAGGGCGCCAGCGCCGAGACGCTCTCGCTGTCCGGCTTTTCGTCAATCATTTGGGGTTCCTGCCATGTCGTGCCTGCTCGTCAGACAATCCGTTTGCGCAGACCGTTTGCCGAAAGTAGGGCATGGCGCCGCAAAGGGCAAAAAAGCGCATGGTCCAACAATGGGATAGAGGCGGTCCAGGCCTTGTCCGCCGTGGGTCCGGAGGTGCCGCGGGGATCGGCGGCGTCTGTCCTCAGACAATTGCGAACGGCATGCCGCGGCACACCATCCTGGAACAGGCTCAGAAGCCGTTCTGGATGCGCTCGAAGATGACGTTGGTGAAGGCCGATATCTGGCTGCCGATGAAGGGGCCGGTCAACGCCACCACCAGCATGATCGCGACGATCTTCGGCACGAAAGTCAAGGTGATCTCCTGTACCTGCGTCAGCGCCTGGATGAGGGCGATGCCGATGCCGACCGCCATGGCGACCAGCACCACCGGAGCGGACGCGACGAGCACCGTCCACACCGCGTACTGGACGATGTCGAGAGCGTCGGCCTCATTCATGGGACTGGCTCTCTGCCGAAAGCGTCAGCTTGCTGCCTTGACCGAGACTCCCGGACCGACCGCGACTTCGGTGCCGTTCTGCAGCACGGCGATGAGACCGTTGCTGGCGAGGCGCACCGAAGCCACGGTGCCCGTGGTCAGGCCGTCGGCGGAGGTGATCGAGCGCCCGATTAGTGCGTCGGCCTGCGACAGCGCCGAGGACTGCATGATCTGATTGAGCTTGGTGTTGGTCTGCACAGACTGCTCGACCTGAGAGAAGGTGGCGAGCTGGGCGACATATTGCGTCGAATCCATCGGCTTGGTCGGATCCTGGTTCTTCATCTCGGCGATCAGAAGCTTCAGGAAGGACTGGTAGTCGACCGCTGTCTTCGAGGTCGACGCCGTGGCCTGATTGGCGCCTGTCGGAATCGTCGTCGTCATGTCCACGTTCATCAGTATCGTGCTCCCACGGCCAGCGGGCGCTCGGCACCCAAAACATCGTCATTACCACCCAGCGCGCGGCGTTCGAGCGGATAAAGCGCGCGGATCGCCTTCAGCGCCTCGTAGATATGATCCTCGCCGACCATGCGGTCGATCTGTTTCAGCGCGCTGCAGATCTGGGTGTCCTCGAAGCTTGCCAGAAGCAGCGGCAGCGAACGGCGGAACATGTCGCGCGCGGCGGCGGCGCCGGCCGGGTTCATCAGCATGACCTGCAGGATGAAATAAAGCTGCTTGAGCGGCGTCGAGGCATCGTCGGCCTGGATCACGTGGCTTTCGAGCAGGAACTGGACGTCGTTCATCAATTCGACGGTGACCTTGCGGTCGACCCGGATGACGGCGCCGTTGATGTAAATCTTTTCGTTCGGCTTGAGCGATATCTTCAGGGTGTTGG
>NZ_RZOM01000103.1:0-9568 GCF_003999175.1 Mesorhizobium sp. M7A.F.Ca.ET.027.03.2.1
GATATTCAGGCGACAGGAAGCTTCTGGAATAGAGGCTGCCCAGGAACAGCAAGAGAACGATGCAGGCAAAGGCCGTCAGCACCGCCGGATCGGCGCGGCGGATGAATCTGGGCATGCGGCCGGCAATACCGCCAAGCGTCGTTTCGCTCACAGGAACCACTCCAGCCGGTTGCGGACCCGAAACAGGGCGAAGGCGCCGAGGCTGACGGCGACCAGCAGGATAACGCCCTGGAACAGCGGCTGCCAGAGCGGATCGAAATCGAAGACGAACAACAGGTCGCCGATGGTGCGGAAGGCCAGCGCGCCGAAGATGGCGCCGATGGCGCTGCCCTTGCCGCCGAACAGCGAGACGCCGCCGAGCACCACGGCTGCGATCGAAAACAGCGTGTAGGAGTTGCCGCTGGCATAGGCCGCCTCGCCCGTATAGGTGAAGAAAGTCAGGAACAGTCCGCCGATCGCCGCCAGCAGGCCGGCCAGCGTGTAGGCGGCGAACTTGCCGCGCCGGATCGGCACGCCGGACATGTAGGCCGCCGTCTCCGATGAGCCTGCCGCGTAGGCGGCGCGGCCGAGCACCGAGCGGCTGAACGGCACCCAGATCACCAGCACGACGGCCAGCAGCACGAGGAGACTTGCCGGTACCACGCCGAACACACGGCCGGTCAGCGCATCGGCCAAATCCTCATTGACCGAGCCGCCCGGAAATGGCCGCAGCAAAAGGCCGATGCCGTAATAGACGGCGCCAGTGGCAATGGTGGCGACAATCGGCTGCAGCCGGCCATAGATGACGATGGCGCCGTTGATCGCGCCGCACAGCAGCCCCACCGCCAGCACGGCGATGACACCGAGCGTCGTCTGCATCGGCGTGCCGACCACCAGCCAGGAGGCGAGGCAGTTGGTGAGCAGGAAGATCATACCGACGGACAAGTCGATGCCGGCGGTGATCACCACCAGCGTCTGCGCCATGGCGACAAAGGCGAGCAGCACGCCCTTGTTCGACGCCGTCTGCACGACATTGGCGGTGAAGCCCGCCGGATGGTTTGAGGTGTAGATGACGAACATGACGATGAAGATGCCGAGCGCCAGCAGAGTTCCGCGCTGCTCGGCCAGCCAGTAGCGCCAATCTTTCACGCGCTTGCTCCCAGGCCCACCGGGCTCTCCTCGCCATGGATGTTGAGCGCGCTTGATATCAGCGCCCGCTCGGTGATCTCGGCACCGACCAACTCGCGCTTGACCGCCCCGTCATAGAGCACCAGCACGCGATCGCAGCAGCCGATCAGTTCATCATAGTCGGTCGAGTAGAACAGGATCGCAGCACCCGCGTCGGCCAGTTTGCGCATCAGCTGGTACAGCTCCTGCTTGGTGCCGACGTCGATGCCGCGCGTCGGATCGTTGAGCAGGATGATGCGCGGCTGGCGCATCAGCCATTTGGCGATGACCACTTTCTGCTGGTTGCCGCCCGAAAGCGCGCCGACCGGAATGTCGAGGCCTGCCGTCTTGATCGCCAAAAGGCCGACCATGTCGTCGATCAGCCGCTGCTCGGCGGCGCGATCGATGATGCCGGCTTTCGACAGCCGGTCGAGCGCCGCGAAGGACAGGTTCTCGCGCACCGTCATCGGCAGCATCAGCCCTTCGGTCTTGCGGTCCTCGGGGATAAGCGCCATGCCGATGCCGTCGTCGCGCGCAACGGATGGACTGGTGATCGACACCGGCTTGCCGTCGATCAGGATCTGGCCGCTGAGGCCCCGCAGCACGCCGAAGAAGGCGAGCAGCAATTCGCGCTGGCCCTGGCCGTCGAGGCCGCCAATGCCGACCACCTCACCTGCCCTGACGGTCAGCGAGATGTCGTGCAGCCGGTCGGCCCAGGAGAGCTTGCGGGCCTCTAACCTGGGGGCTGCGGTGGCAGGCACCGCCGCCGGCTTGGGCGGAAAGATATGGCTGTATTCGCGACCGATCATCAGTTCGACCACTTCGTTGTCGCTCTTTGTGCCTGCCTTGTAGCTGGCGACATTGCGGCCGTTGCGAAACACCGTGCAGTGGTCGGCAAGCTCGGCGATCTCGTTCATGCGGTGCGAGATGTAAAGCAGCGCCAGCCCTTCCGAGCGCAATCGCTTGAGCACGCTGAAGATCTTGGCAACGTCGGTCGCGGTCAGTGCCGAGGTCGCCTCGTCGAGGATCAGGATGCGCGGCTTCCTGGCCAGCGCCTTTGCGATCTCGACCATTTGGCGGCGTGACAGCGGCAGGTCCTTGACCAGCGCCAGCGGGTGGATATCGGCGGCGCCCGCGCGTGCCAGCGCCTCCTCGGCGATGCGGCGCTGCGCCTTGCGGTCGATCATGCCAAAACGCTTCGGCGGATCGGAAATGACTATGTTGTCGGCAACGCTGAGTTCGGGAACCAGCGACAGTTCCTGGAAGATGCAGACGATACCGGCCTTGTTGGCCGCGCCTGGCGAGGCGAATGTCACTTCGCGTCCATCCAGCGTCATGCGCCCTTCGTCGGGCGCGACGACGCCCGCCATAACCTTGATCAGCGTCGATTTGCCGGCGCCGTTTTCGCCGAGAATGGCATGAATGCTGCCGGATGAGACCGAAAGCTCGGCCTTTTCCAACGCCCGCACACCACCATAGCGCTTGGATATGCCTTCCATCCGGAAGAGCGGAACCATACCGTCCATCGGCCCTCCCGAGGCACTTTTGACGACCAGGGATATCGAATGGCCGGCGCCGCGGGAGATCCCGCGGCGCCTTGTATGCTGCCTATTGGTCCGCCTTGGTCTGGCCCATGATTTCCTGCGCCGTGAAATTGATGCCGCAGGTCGGGAAGGAGTTGCCGACGAAGAAATTGTCAGACTGGTCGGGGAAGAAATCCTGACCGGCTTTGAAGTTCGGATCCTCGACAATCGCCAGCGGCAGTTTGACCGCTTGCGGAACGACATTGCCTTCGAGTGCGGCAATCGCCGTCTTGATGGCAACCGCCACCTGGGCCGGACCGGTGCCGGCCGATGAGCATTTCAGCCCGTCCGCAGCATGAGCGGCGCAGAACTTGCGGAAGCCATTCTCGGTCTCGCCGCCGAACGGCACGAATGGATGCTTGGCATCGATCATCGCCTGCACGATGCCGGTGTCGCCACCCTGTCCGGTCACGCCGTCGAAGGGGCCGTTGGTTGCGATGGCGTCGGCCGAGGCCTTTTGCGCCACGCCGTCATCCCATTTGCCGACCACCTCGGTGACCTCCCACTTCTTCCCGGACGCGTCGAGAGCCTCATGGATGCCGTTGTGGCGGTCGGTGTCGACCGATGTCCCGGCAACGCCGCGCACTTCGAGCACCTTGCCGCCATTCGGCACATGCGTGACCAACCATTTGCCCCACAGCTCGCCAAGACCTTTCTGGTCGACGTTGACGTTGATGGCGTCCTTGGTGTCGAGAATGTTGTCGAAGGCAACCAGAATGACACCGGCTTCCTTGGCGCGCTTGATCACCGGCCCGAAAGCGGTCGGGTTCTGGGCGTTGACCACGATCGCGTCATAGCCGGAATCAATGAAGTTATTGATCGCCGAGATCTGTGCCGGCACGTCTTCTCCGGTCGAGACGACCTTGAATTCCTTCAGCTTTGCAGCAACGTCCTTCTGGGCTGCATAGGCCTTCGCAGTCTGCACCATCTGGATACGCCACGTGTTGGCGATATAGCCGTTGGCGAGCGCAATGCGGTAAGGGCCGTCCTTCTTGGGGAACTTGAAGAACTGCGTATCCGCAGCCCAGGGTGCGAAGCAATCCGGCTCGGCCGCTGGACCCTTGACGATTTCGGGGCCCGCAGCAATCGCCGACGAGCTCAACATGACGAATGCAGTGGCGGCAACGATGCCACCAACAAGTGACTTGATCATCGATATTCCTCCCAATTGCAGTTCTGTTTGTTATTTGACTTTGCGAAGTCTCGCGCGATGCCCGGCACCTCCTGCCTTGGCCACGCTTTCATTGGTCGGTGAATGGCCGACCCGGTTCCTCCCCTTGTCCCCGTCAGCAAAGCTGAAACTATCATATTATCCATAATAAACAAGTATCAGTTGTCGCTTATGTATAATAAACAGGCGTTATCTCTCCCACATGCGCCTGTCAAACAAGGATGGTAGCGCTACCAAACTGGCGTGTAAACCGGCATTCGCACAGTCGCTCCTGTGCGTTTCAACGCGCCGTGCTCTCGCGGCGCTTGAGCTCGAAACCGAGGTCGACGATCCGTTGCTCCGGTCTGTTGCCGGCGATCGCCGCCAGCGCCATGGCGACGGCACGCCGGCCGATCTCATAACGATGGGTGCGGATGCTGGTGACCGAAGGAAACGCCACCTGCATCATGTCGAGATCGTTGAAACCGACGATGCCGATCGTCGTCGGCACCGCGATCGAGGCGCGATGGCATTCGAACAAGACGCCGAGCGCGATGTCGTCATTGTTGCAGAAGACACCGTCGAGTGTCGGCACCTTGGCCAGCGCGTCGCGGAACATCTCGCGGCCGAGCGACACGCTGGACAGCACCGGCGTGGTGGTGACGAGGCGCGGGTCGAACAGGCCCGCGGCCTCCATCGCCGCGCGATAGCCGGCAAGGCGCCGCTGCGAACGCGGGTCCATGCGTGCGCCGATGAAGCCGATGCGGCGATAGCCGGCCTCGATCAGATGCTCGGTCGCCGCCCTGCCGCCATCGAGATGCGAGAAGCCGACCATCATGTCGACCGGATCTGGACCGGTTTCCATGACCTGCACCACGGGGCAGCCGGCACTTTCCAGCAGCTTTCGCGAGGCCGGTGTCTGATCGATGCCAGCGACGATCAGCGCGGCTGGCCGTTGCGAACCGAACAGCTGCAGCAGCCGCTCTTCCTCAAGGCCGGAATAATGGGTGTTGCCAAGCTGGATGCGGAACGGGCTGGCCGACAGGCTGTCATAGATGCCGCGCACCACCTCGGCGAAGACGTTGTTGGTAAGCGACGGCACCAGCACGCCGAACACCTCGGCGCGCGCCGAGGCCAGCGCCCGGGCATTCGGGTCCGGCACGTAGCCCAGTTCGTCGACGGCGGCCTGGATCTGGCGGCGCAATTCTTCGGAGACACGCTCCGGCTCGCGCAAGGCGCGCGACACGGTAATGGCGCCGACGCCGGCCTTGCGTGCGACATCCGCGATGGTCGGGCGGCCGCCGCCCCGGCGCGAGCGCGGCTTGGTCAAGGACGCACTCCTGGCGACGGGCTTGTGCAGCCAAGCGCCTTTGGAACCATATTCGGGGTCTTTGCCACCGTCGTCATGCCAAACCGGCCTGTTGCCGCACCCATTCGCCTTCCGGCGTCGCGCAGCCTTGGGTGGTTGTCAAGCCGCGCAGATCCCGGACCATTGGGCACGGTGAGCTCAGGCCATCACGGCTGTGCTGCGCCGTGCTTTCCAGAACAGCAGCCCGATCGCCACCAGGTTCAGCAAATTCCAGGCGATGCCGTTGAGAAATGCGGCGGCGTAGGAACCGGTCAAATCGTAGATCCAGCCCGACATCCAGCCGCCGATCGCCATGCCGAAGATGGTCGCCATCATGACGATACCGATACGCTGGCCGGCCTCGTTGGCCGGCATGTAATCGCGCACGATGATCGCGTAGCAAGGCACGATGCCGCCCTGCGACAGGCCGAACACCAGCGACACCACATAGAGCGAGGCAAGCCCGTCGAACGGGATATAGAACAGGAGCGACAGGCACTGCAGCACCGAGCCGATCATCAATGTCCGCACGGCGCCGATCCGGTCGGCGAGGAAGCCCGATGCCAGCCGGCTGACGACGCCGCCTGCCATCATGATCGAAAGCATGTCGGCGCCGTGCGCCACGCCGTAGCCGAGGTCCATGCAATAGGCGACGATATGCACTTGCGGCATCGACATCGCCACGCAGCAGCCGAGCCCGGCGACGACCAGCAGCACCTGCAAGGCCGCCGGCGACAGCGAGATCGGCTGCACCGACCGGCTTCCGGGCGAACCCGCGACGGCCGCCGCCGGGGCACCGCGCCGCAGCATCAGCACCAGCGGCACCATTGTCACCAGGCAGAAGATGCCGATTGCCGCATAGGTGAAGCGCCAGCCCTCCGCCTTCATCAGCGTCGGCATGATGGTCGGCCACAACGCCCCGGCAAGGTAATTGCCGGCCGCCGCCGCCGTGACCGCGACACCGCGACGACGGTTGAACCAGTGCGAGATATCGGCGATCAGCGGCCCGAAGATCACCGACGTGCCGACACCGATCAGCACTCCTTGGGCAAGCGTGAATTGCAGGATCGAGGTGGACAGCGCCGCGAGCAGCAGGCCGGCGGAAAGCGCAATCGACGAGAGCAGCGCCGGGATCCAGTAACCCATCCGGTCGATGGCGCGGCCGACCAGCACGTTGCCGGCGGCGAAACCAACCATGGTCGCGGTGTAAGGCATGGACGCCGCGGCGCGGTCGACGCCGAACTCGGCCTGCACCGCGGGCAGCACGACGACGACAGCCCACATACCGACGGCGCCAATCGTCGCCAGCAGCATCGAGATGGCAAGCCGCATCCAGGCATAGGAGCTGTCGATGCCGGGGCCGGGCTGGATGCTGTCGGTTCGGGTCAAGGCGTTTCCTGTCGGCGGTCTCGGAGATCGGCTGCCGTTTGCGCCACTATCGGCGCATTCTCAGGCCGCAGCAGCGCCACAGCGGGCAAATCCGTGGCTCCAGAGCCAGGCCGGAACCGATGCCGATGTGCAGAGTTTCCCCGGCACCCCCCCCCTGCAAAGGAGTCCAGCGATGACCGCCACTAGGAAAAATGGTCGGCCGAGGTGACCGAGCACAGCAACGCAATGGATCTTGAGGATCACGTCTTCGAATCCGACGACGCCAGGAAGATCGCCGCCTCGCTGAGGCGATCCGCCGAACACAGCCACAGGCGCAAGGCCGAGCCTTTCCAATCCGCCATGTCGATGCTGAATTTTTACATCAACCGCGCCGGCAAGAACTTGCCTGCCGCGCGCAAAAAAGTGCTTGAGGACGCCAAGGACGAACTGCGCAGCGCCTTCGGACGCGACAAGGATGACTAGCGGCGGCCGGTCAGGCTCTACCGGGCGCGGATGACGCCGTCTGTGTTGGCGAGCAGTTTGCGCACTGCATTGCGCGCGGCGTCGGGGCGCTGCAGGCGGATGTTCTTCTCGATCGCCTCGTGCAGCTTCTGCGCGTGGTTGAGATCGTCGATCTCCCGCGTCGTATAGGCAAAGAGGTGATCGAACGCGGACTCGATCAGTACGCCGAGCGGCACCAGAAGATCGTTGCCCGAAGCCCGCAGGATGGCAAGATGGAAGCGCGTGTCGGCGCGGGTCCGCTCCTGCAGGCTCGTCGCCTCTCCCATCTCCCGGCAGGCCAGGCTGATCTCGGCCATCTGCTCGTCGGTTCTTCGCATGGCGGCAAACGCGGTCGCTTCCGGCTCGATGATGTGGCGGAATTCCTGCACCGTCTTGAGGAACACTTCTCGATCCGGCGACGTCGCGTACCAGGCAAGCACATCGCGATCGAGCAGGTTCCAGCGTTCCTTCGGCTCGACCCAGCTGCCGATCTTGGGGCGTGAGGCCAAAAGGCTCTTGGCCATCAGCATCTTGATGGCTTCGCGCACCGCCGAGCGGCTGACGCTGAAGGTCTCCGACCATTTCGCTTCATTGGGCAGGATGGTGCCGGGCGGATAGTCGCCGCGCACGATCCTGAGGCCGATTTCGCTGGCCAGCGAGGCGTGGACGCTGGAGCCTGGGATACGCGCGGCGTCGGCGCGGCGAACGCCGCCCGGACGGTCCCCGGAGACCGCCTTCCCCAACGATTTTTCCTTGTTCGGCTTCGCGTCCCGCATGGGTTCCAGAAAGTCCGTATTAAGCAGGCTGTCAAGCGCGGCAAGCGGCTTGCACCGCAAAGCCGCCCGCTGTGCACAGATCAGCCCCGATTGCTTCGCGGATCAGTCCTGGTTGACGTATTTGCGCCAGCTATGCTCCGGGCGGAAGCCCAGCACGTCGCGCGCCTTGCGGTTCGACAGCAGCGTCTCGTATTCGCCGAGCTCGGCCTTGACCGGCACGCCGGGGTAGAACCGCTTCAGGAGTTCGGCAGTCGGCAGATCGGACGAGGTGTCGTCATTGGCGGCGTTGAACACCTGATAGCCGAGGCCGTCCTTCTCGATGGCGCGCAGCGTGATCTGGCCAAGGTCGCGCGCGTCGACATAGCTCCAGGCGATGCGCTTGCGGAAACCCGGATCGGCGAACCATTTCGGAAACAGCGAATATTCGTGCGGCTCGATGACGTTGCCGATGCGCAGGGCGTAGATGTCGGTGCCGTTGCGTTGCGCAAAGGCCCGCGCCGTTTTCTCGTTGACGACCTTGGACAAAGCATAGCTGTCCATCGGATCGACATCATACTCCTCGTCGAGCGGGAAATATTTGGGATCGCGCGGCTCGTTGGCGAACACAAGCCCATAGGTCGTCTCGCTGGAGGCGATGATAATTTTGCTGATGCCGAGCTTCACCGCCGCCTCGACGACATTGTAGGTGCCGAGCGCATTGATGCGGAACACCTCATTGTCGGTGGTGATCATGATGCGCGGGATGGCGGCGAAATGCACCACCGCATCGACCGGCTGCGGGCGCAGCGAGGGGTCGAATTCATGCAGGCCCATATAGCTCGACAGTGCATTGAACACCTGCCCGCTGTCGGTGATGTCGGTGATCAGCGTGCGCACCTTGGGATTGTCGAGCGGCTTGGTGTCGATGTTGAGCACCTGGCAGCCTTGCTCGACCAGATATTGGACGACATGGCGTCCGGCCTTGCCGCTGCCGCCGGTGAACATGATCCGCTTCGTCATTTTGCTCTCCACATCCTCAGGAATTTATGTGTATTGTCAGACAATATCGCCATCCGCAACCACCCTCGCCTGCAAAACGGCAGCGCCTGACATCAATCATTGCAACAGGACTTGAAGACATGAACACGACTGCCGCGAGCGAAAAGATCGGCTTCATCGGGCTTGGCCTTATGGGCCACGGGATCGCCAAGAACATCGTCGACAAGGGCTACAGCCTGACCTTCCTCGGCCGCAAGAACCGCAAACCGGCGGAAGACCTGCTTGGCCGCGGCGCCACGGAAGCATCGACCTCGCGCGATGTGGCGGCGGCATCTGATATCGTCTTCATCTGCGTCACCGGTTCGCGCGAGGTCGAAGCCATCATTCGCGGCCCCGGCGGCCTCAAGGAGGGCTTGAAAAAGGGCTCGGTCGTCGTCGACTGCTCGACCTCCGATCCGGTCTCGACGGTGGCGCTGGCAGCGGAACTCAAGGCGCTCGGAATCGATTTTGTCGACGCGCCGCTCAGCCGCACGCCGAAGGAAGCCTGGGAAGGCACGCTCGACGCCATGGTCGGCGCGCCGGACGCCCTCTTTGCCAGGGTGAAGCCGGTGATCGAAACCTGGGCCGGCCGCATCGTCCATATCGGCGACACCGGCGACGGCCATCGCATGAAGCTGCTCAACAATTTCATCTCGCTCGGCTACGCCGCGATCTATTC
>NZ_RZOM01001040.1:0-2206 GCF_003999175.1 Mesorhizobium sp. M7A.F.Ca.ET.027.03.2.1
AAATAATCCTGTTTTCTCAAAGGATCATCGCGAGATGCCGAAAGTCGGAATGGAACCGCTGCGCCGCAAGGCGCTGATCGACGCGACGATCTCGGCGATCGGCGAGCGCGGCTCGCTCGACGTCACCATGTCCGAGATCGCCGGACGCGCCGGGGCTTCGTCGGCTCTTGCCCATCACTATTTCGGCGCCAAGGACGAGTTGTTGCTGGCGACGATGCGGCACATCCTGGCCGAACTGACCATCGACATGCGACGCGCCCTTCAATCGGCTGGTACCGCGCGCCAGCGCGTTTCGGCGGTGGTCGCCGTCAACTTCTCCGACATCCAGTTCCAGCCGGAAACCATCGCCGCCTGGCTCGCCTTCTATGTCGAGGCGCAGAAATCATCGGCCTTGCGCCGGCTGCTCAGGGTCTATGCGCGGCGGCTGCACTCGAACCTGATGAGCGGGCTTGTCGGCATCCTGCCCAGGGCCGAGGCCGACCGCGCCGCCGAAGCGACCGCGGCGATGATCGACGGGCTCTACATCAGGCGGGCGCTGAAAGACGGCGTGCCTGATGCCGCGACCGCAATCGCGCTGGTCGAGGACTATCTCGAAACAAAACTCGGCGAGCGGCGCAAACAGTGACAACGAAGCGACCCAATTTTCTGATCGTCATGGTCGACCAGCTCAACGGAACCTTGTTTCCGGACGGCCCGGCGGATTTTCTGCACACACCGCATCTGAAAGCGTTGGCTGCGCGTTCGGCGCGCTTTGCCAACAACTATACGGCGTCGCCGCTCTGCGCACCGGGCCGTGCCTCGTTCATGAGCGGGCAATTGCCGTCGCGCACCGGCGTCTATGACAACGCCGCCGAATTCGCCTCATCGATCCCGACCTTCGCCCATCATCTGCGCGCCGCCGGCTACTACACCTGCCTGTCGGGCAAGATGCATTTCGTCGGGCCGGACCAGTTGCACGGTTTCGAGGAACGGCTGACGACCGACATCTACCCTGCCGATTTCGGCTGGACGCCGGACTACCGCAAGCCCGGCGAGCGTATCGACTGGTGGTATCACAATCTGGGCTCGGTGACCGGCGCCGGCGTTGCCGAGATCACCAACCAGATGGAGTATGACGACGAGGTCGTGTTCCTAGCCACACAGAAGCTCTATCAGCTTTCGCGCGAACAGGACGATGCGAGCCATCGGCCATGGTGCCTCACCGTCTCGCTGTCGCACCCGCACGATCCCTATGTCGCGCGCAAGCAGTATTGGGATCTCTATGAGCATTGCCAGGCGCTGGATCCGGAAACCGGGTTCATCGCGCATGACGAGCAGGATGCGCATTCCCGGCGGCTGTACCACGCCAGCGATTATCCTTCCTTCGAGATCACGCCGGAACAGGTGCGTCGTTCGCGGCAGGGCTATTTCGCCAACATCTCCTATGTCGACGACAAGCTGGGCGAGATCCTGGATGTTCTCGAGCGCACCCGCATGGCCGACGACACAATCATCCTGTTCTGCTCGGACCACGGCGACATGCTCGGCGAGCGCGGCCTATGGTTCAAGATGAGCTTCTTCGAGGGCTCGGCGCGCGTGCCGCTGATGATTGCCGGCAAGGGCGTTCACGCCGGGCTGATCGAGACGCCGGTTTCCAATCTTGACGTGGCGCCGACGCTTTGCGACCTCGCCGGCATCGACATCGCTGCAATCGCGCCGTGGACCGACGGCCAGTCGCTGCTGCCGCTCACCAAGGGTATTGAGCGCACCGCGCCGGTGCTGATGGAATATGCGGCCGAAGGGTCCAACGCGCCCTTGGTTGCGATCCGCGACGGCAGATACAAATTCGTCCATTGTGAACTCGATCCGCCGCAACTGTTCGATCTCGAAGCCGATCCGCTCGAACGGGACAATCTGGCCGACGACGCGGCCAATGCGGGCCTGGTGGCGGCATTCATGGACAAGGTCCAGGCGCGCTGGGACATGGCCGGCTTCGACGCCGCTGTCCGCGAAAACCAGGCGCGCCGCTGGGTCGTCTATCCGGCGCTGCGCAACGGCGCCTATTACCCCTGGGATTTCCAGCCGCTGCAAAAAGCGTCCGAGCGTTACATGCGCAATCACATGAACCTCGACAATCTCGAAGAGAGCAAAAGGTATCCGCGAGGCGAATGATGTCAGACCTTCTCGTCCCCTCCCTCGACCACCTCAAGCAGGCCTATGCCGTCAC
>NZ_RZOM01001041.1:0-2202 GCF_003999175.1 Mesorhizobium sp. M7A.F.Ca.ET.027.03.2.1
CCGCTACCGCTTGCGCGGGCGTTGCGCTGATTTTGCCGGATGAATTGGCGCTGGGCGCTGCAAGCGGGCGGCCGAGCCTGGCGATCAGCTCGCCGCCAAAGCCCCTCGGCATGCGCAAGGCAATCGTATCGAGCCCGGCGGTGACCAGCGGATGGATGCCGTTGCCGGGCCGTTGCGGCAGCACCAGCGTCAGCGGACCTGGCCAGAATGCCAGCGCCAGTTTCCTGGACAGCGGATCGAACAACGCGAGGCGCTCTGCCATCGCCATATCCGCGACATGGGCGATCAGCGGATTGAAGCGCGGGCGCCCCTTGGCTTCGAAGATGCGCGCCACGCCGATGCCGTTGGTGGCGTCGCCGGCCAGCCCGTAGACGGTTTCCGTCGGGATGGCGACGACATCGCCTTCCATGAGCAGCGCCAGCGCCCGCTCCAGCGCCTCGCCCGAGCCAAGTATTTCAGCCACTCTCGTCACCTCACAGATGCGGGGTGCGTAGTACGATGGCGGCCGTTGGGCAAGCCGCTGTTGGGTAACCGATTGTTGGCGAGCAGGAGCATTGGCGATTTATCAATCCCTAAAATGCTATGTTTCCACGAAAGCCGGCATCAATTCCGGCCTGCTATCGAAGAGCTTCTGGGCAAAGGGGAGCGACATCAGTGTCTGCGCGTATCCTGCTGGGTATCATTCTTGCTGTTGCGGCCGGCGAAGCCCAGGCGTCATCCCTGGTTTTTCCAGGCACGCCATCCTCCACACCATCGATCGTCAGGATCGGCGCCCCCAACCAGCCTGGAACCGCCGATGCGGTCAACGCCAGCGATGCGCTGTCGGTGGTGGCAAAAGGGGAAGCGCAGCCCGACGTCACCGATGAAAAGGTGGCGGCGATCCCGGACAAGCCCGCGACCGGGCACGGCTTCCAGCCAGGCCCGATGGTCATTCGTGGCGGCGTTACCGGTCCCGATTTCCCTGCACCGGCGCCAACCGCTGCACCAGCGACAGGTGCCGAGCCGGCCGCTGGCACGGCGCCGGCAACGGCCACCGCCTCCGCAGCCCCCTCAGGGAACGCCGAGAACCAACCCACGCCGCCGAGCGCTCCGGCGCCGGCAGCAGGGCAGCACATGCCTCCCAACGGCTACACCAAATAGCCCCGGCTCAAAGACAGCCGACATCGATGGCGTGACTTGACGGTGGTCTGGCGCCCGGCGCACCATTGCCAGGCAAACCCCGTTCTAGGCATTTCTGGCAGACGGGATTTCATCGCTAGGGGTAAAGGGGGTGATCATGAGAAAATCTGGAATCGTAACCGGGGCAGGCCTTCTGCTGGCGTCATTGCTTGGCGTCGTCGCGGCTCATGCCGACGATATGCTGGGATCCTATGTCGCGCGCATTTCCGATCGCGACCATCAGGCGAGTGACGGCTATGCGCTGGACAATGCCGCGCAGATGGTGCGGCAGGACCGCGCCAACTGGCACAAATTCCACCGCCGTGACAGCGACGACGAGGCTGATGGCTGGTTCAGGACCAACGGCCAGCGCGCCGACCTGCAACGCATGCTGGAACGCGGCGGTGCGATGAGTTCCTCGACCAAGCGCGCCATCGTCAATGGCGAACCGCTGATCCAGGTCGATGTCTACGAAAACAGCGTGCGCGTCAGCATTCTCGAGAACTGACCGTCGCCGGGGCGGCTGACCATCGGCTTCGGGGGACGGCTGATAGGAGAAGGCGGCGCCTCAGCGCCGCCTTGCCATCGATAGATTCGGCGGCTGAAAAAATCAGGCCGCTTCTTCCTTGTCGTCATCTTCTTCGGACTCGTCGCCTTCAGCCTTCACGCTGTCCTCGGCGTCTTCTTCGTCTTCATCTTCGTCGTCATCAGACAGGTCAGCGGCTTCGACCGCTGCTGCGGCGGCATGATCGAGGATGGTTTCGGAAGCGGATTCAAACGCCTCGGCGGGAGCCGGGGTTTCTTCTGTCACTTCGATTTCGTGATCGGAATTCATGGAAGCCTCCGTGGGGTTGGGGAACATGTCCCTTTTGCCACGGAGAGATCATCGCCATATGACTGTAAGCCGGCTCGAACGGCCGGCGGCAGAGAATATTTTCTTCGCCTTAGCCTGCGAGCCTGGAGAAATCCGCGACCTGGCCGGTGGCCGCGCGGATGCGGGCGAGCAGCGCGAGGCGGTTTGCACGCACCGCCTGATCCTCATCG
>NZ_RZOM01001042.1:0-2202 GCF_003999175.1 Mesorhizobium sp. M7A.F.Ca.ET.027.03.2.1
GAACTCTATAAGGTCGTCACGCACGGCAGCGTCGACGCCATGGCCGCGCTGGCCAAGCGCATCGTCAAGGACGGCTTCCACCGGCTACAGGTCAAGGTCGGCGGCAATGTGCATGACGACATCGAGCGTGTCACCGCGGTCGCCGCCTCGGTGCCGAAAGGCACGGTCATCTTCTGCGACGCCAATGCCGGCTGGACGCCCTATCAGGCGCGCCAGTTCGCCGGCGCGACGCGCAGCATCGACTACACGTTCGAGCAGCCCTGCACCACGATCGATGAAAACATGTCGGTGCGCCGCATGCTCGACAAGCCGATGGTGCTCGACGAATCCGTCACCTCGCTCGAGGCGATGCTGGAAATTCATCGCCTGGGTGCGGCCGACGGGCTGACCCTGAAGATCTCGCGCCTTGGCGGGGTGACGAAGACGCGCCAGATCCGCGACGTTGCCGTCGACCTCGGCTTCATGATCACGGTCGAGGACACGGGCGGCGCCGAGATCGACACCGCGGCCATGGCGCATCTGTCGTTGTCAACGCCGGAAGAGCGCCGGCTGCATGCCATCGCCTTCCATGAATGGGTGACGGTGCGCACGGCGTCGAACATGCCGCCGGTCACCGGCAGCCGCATGGGCGTTCCAGATGGCCCCGGCCTTGGCATCGATGTCGTTCCCGACCTGCTGGGCAAGCCTTTCTTCGAGGTCGGCCGCTGAGATGAAGATCCGCAGCATCAAAGCCACGCCGATCAATCTGCGCCTCGAAGCGCCCTATGCCTGGGTGTTCGGCGAACTCGACGGCTTTTCGCCGACCATTGTTGAAGTCGAGACGGAGGATGGCTTGATTGGCCTCGGCGAAGCGCCGACGCCGGCGGCGGCCGCGATCATCAACGATGTCCTGGCGCCACGGCTGGTCGGGCGCGATGCCTTCGACATCGCCGGCGCCGAGCATGTCTGCCTGCCCTTCTGGACCGGCGTGCAGTCGATCAACGACCGCACCCGCATCATGGCTTTCGGCGCCATCGAGATGGCTTTGTGGGACCTGCGCGGCAAGGCGTGGAACCAACCGCTCTACCAGTTGCTTGGCGGCGCTGTGCGCAAGGATATCCCGTTCACCGACTATTTTTCGCTGCGCGGTGATGGACCAAAGGTGAAGGGCGAGACGACGCCGGAAGAAGTCGCCGATTATTGCGTCGAATTGCACGAGACGCACGGAACGACCTTCTTCGAAGGCAAGTTCTCGACCGATGATCCGAAAATCTCGTTAAAAATGGCCGAGCTGATCCGCCGTAAACTCGGCGACGATGCGATGATCCGCATCGATTCCAACCAGGCTTATTCACTCAGCACCGCGCGGCGGCTGGCGCGGCCGCTGGAAGAGCTCGGGGTGCGCAACTGGGAGGACCCGGTGGCGACCATCGAGGAGATGCGCGAATTGCGGCGCCATTGCTCGATCCCGTTCTCGACCCACAACATCGACATTGCGCGCGCCATGGAAACCAAGGTTCCGGACGCGTTCGTCGGCAACCCGACGACGCATGGCGGCATCGGCCGGCTACTGCGCTTCGTTGGCGCCTGCGAGCACGCCGGCATCGATTTCTGGTGCTACAGCGGCGACAGCGGCATCGGCAGTGCCGCCTATCTGCACCTGTGCGCGGCACTTGGTTGGATCAGGGAGCCGAACCAGTCGCTGTTTCGCATGCTGCCGATGGATGTCACCGAGGAAGGGCCGTTTTCGCCGAGAAACAATTTCGTGCGCGTTCCGGAAGGTCCCGGTCTCGGCGTCACCTTGTCGCGCAAGAACCTCGCTGCCTGTCACAGAGACTTTACCGAGAAAGGACCGTGCAACAAGTATCATGACCCGGCAAAACCCGGAACCTATCGCCGTTTGCCGCTGAACTAGACGGCGGAAGCAGTGCAGCCAGGAAGCCGGCGCGTCCACGCCACGACTGGATGGACCGGACAAAACCGCATGCTAAGGTTCCTGTCGACAGGCCTCTCTGGCGGCGGGAAAATGGAGCAATCCACGAAATTTCGTCAACCATAAGAAATAGGGGAAAGGGTAAAAACCCATGAGCAAGAACTACAGCATTCTCGACCTGATCCGGCGCAATTGCACGCCGCTTGAAAATCACCTGATCGACGGCCTTGTCGACGGTCGTGTCAGCCGCCGCGACTTCGTCCGTCACGGCAGCCTGCTCGGCCTGTCGC
>NZ_RZOM01001043.1:0-2201 GCF_003999175.1 Mesorhizobium sp. M7A.F.Ca.ET.027.03.2.1
CCGGTGCGGCGCGCTTGCTGTGGGCGCGCGGCGGCAGATATTTGTTGGTTGGGCGATAGCCGAGCTCAGGCATCAGGTCGACGCCGCCACGCTCCGCCACCAGTTGCGAGACAGCCGACAGGGGATCGCCTAGGTCGCCGAAATGCCGGGCGCTGGTCGGGCAAGCGGCGACGCAGGCCGGCACGCGGTCTTCCTCGGCCAGATTGTCATTGTAGATGCGGTCGACGCACAGCGTGCACTTCTTCATCACCCTGACATCGGTGTCGAATTCGCGTGCACCGTAAGGACAGGCCCAGCTGCACAATTTGCAGCCGATGCACTTGTCCTCGTCGATCAGCACGATGCCGTCCGAGGCCCGCTTGTAGGAGGCGCCGGTCGGGCAGACGGTGACGCAGGCCGGCGTCTCGCAATGCAGGCAGGAGCGCGGGAAGTTCACCGTCCGTCCGCCCATCTCGGTGGTGTGCTCGTAAGCGTGCACGCGGTTGAACCAGACGCCGTCGACATGGCCGCCATAGGGGTCGATGTCGGTCAGCGGCGCCATGTGGCCGCCGGTGTTCCATTCCTTGCAGGCGGTGACACAGGCCTGGCAGCCGACGCAGGTATCGAGATCGATGACGAGGCCGAGCTTCTTGCCGCTTTGACTTGGCAGACATGTCATTTTGCCGCCTCTCTTGCCCGGCGGAATTCAGCGCCGAAAGTCAGTCTGTCGGGCGAGGGTTCGAAATGCGGCGGCTGCTGGAAACGTTCGAACTGCGGCTCGGTGAAGCCGGCTTCTTCCGCTGCGCATTTGACGATGCGCACGCGTAAATCGAACCACGCCGCCTGGCCGGTGACCGGATCGGAATTCGAATAGCGTTTGCCCTGAGCGTCGGCCGAGGTCTGGTCGCCGATGATGTGGTTGAGCAGGAAGCCGCGGTTGGATTCCGCCGCATCGTCCTTCAGCCCCCAGCTGCCGCGCCTTTTGCCGATGGCGTTCCAGGTCCAGACCGTGCTTTCGTTCACCCCGTCGATCAGCTTGATCTGCCCCTTCACTTTGCCGTTGATGCTCTCGATCCACACCCAGTCGTCATCGACCAGGCCGAGGCCAGCTGCCGTCCGGTGATGCACGAACAGCCGATTCTGGCTGGTGATTTGCCGCAGCCACGCATTCTGCGATCCCCAGGAATGGTACATATGCATCGGCCGCTGCGTCAGCGCATGCAGCGGATATTTTCCAAGGTCGACGACCGCTTCCTCGAAGGGCATGTACCAGAACGGCAGCGGGTCCATATAGGTCTCGATGCGCTGGCGATCAGCCGCCGGCGGCAAGACGCGACCGTGCCCACGCGCGGCCAGACGGAAACGCTGCAGCGGCTCGGAATAGAGCTGGAAGACGATCGGCTCGGCCTTGGGGATAAAGCCCATCTGCACCGCAAAATCGAGATAAGAGCGGTTGGCCATCTTGTAGTAGCGCTGGTCGTCGGCGAAATCGTGGTGCCAGAAGCCGCCATTGTCGATGTAGCGCTGCAGTTGGTCCGGGTTGGCCTCGCCCCTGCCGGTCGAGGTCCCATCCTTGCCGCGCCAGCCGGCGAGCGGGCCGATGCCGGGCGTGCGCTCATGGTTGACGATGTAGTCGGCATAATCGCGGTACTGGGCCGCGCCGTCCTCATTGATGAAACCGGGCAGGCCGAGCCGCGCGCCGAGTTCGATCAGCACCGACTGGAACGGCCGGACGTCGCGATCAGGTTCGACGACGGGATGGCGGATGGCGTCGCCGGGTCCGTCGGCATGGCTGATCGGCCGGTCGAGCAGGCTGATGCAGTCATGCCGCTCAAGATAGGTGGTGTCGGGCAGCACGAGGTCGGCGAACGGCACGGTCTCGGAATAATAGGCATCGGAATAGATGATGAAGGGGATCTTGTAGTTGCCCGCATCGTCATGGTCGGTCAGCATGGCGATTGTCTCGACGGTGTTCATCGAGGAATTCCACGCCATGTTCGACATATACATCATCAGTGTATCGATCGGGTACGGGTCGCCGTCCCAGGCATTGCGGATGACGGTGTGCATCAGGCCGTGTGCCGCCAGCGGTGCGTCCCAGGAATAGGCCTTGTCGATGCGAAGCGGCGTGCCGGCCTCATCGACCAAAAGATCGTCCGGCCCACAGACGAAACCGAGCGGCATGCCGTCAAGCGGCGTCATCGGCTTGACGGGCTTGCCCG
>NZ_RZOM01001044.1:0-2201 GCF_003999175.1 Mesorhizobium sp. M7A.F.Ca.ET.027.03.2.1
GCCTATGGACCGACGAACTCATACGCGACCTCTTCGCGCGCGCCGAATGGCTGGGCTGGCTGGCGGCGGGCATGGCCGCCATTGCCGTGCTGGCGCTTGTGGTTATCCTGATTCGCGAATTCCTGGCGATCGCCCGCCTCGCCGAGGTCGAAAAGCTGCAGAAGCGTGCGCTCGACGCGATCGCCCGCGACGATCCCAAGGCGGCACGATCGGTCGTCGACGAATTGTCGGCCTTTGTCGCGGCCAAACCCGAAACCGCGGCCGGCCGGCGCGCGCTGGCCGAACTGCGCGGCGAAATCATCGACGGCGGCAATCTCGTGCGCCTGGCCGAGGCAGAAATTCTGGGCCCCCTCGATGCCAGGGCGAAGGTGATGATTCTCGAAGCCGCCAAACGCGTTTCGCTGGTGACGGCGGTCAGTCCACGCGCACTCGTCGATGTCGCCTATGTCGTGTTCGAGGCGGGGCGGCTCATTCGCCGTCTCTCGGAACTCTATGGCGGGCGGCCCGGAACGCTGGGTTTCTTCCGCCTGGCGCGCAGCGTGCTGGCGCATCTGGCGGTCACCGGCTCGATCGCCGTCGGTGACAGTTTCGTCCAGCAGATCGTCGGCCACGGCCTGGCCGCGCGCCTTTCGGCCAAGCTTGGCGAGGGCGTCGTCAACGGCATGATGACGGCGCGCATCGGCATCGCCGCGATGGAGACGGCGCGACCCCTGCCCTTCAGCGCCGCCAAGCGTCCCGGATTGGGCGCCTTCCTCTCGGCGCTGACATCGTTCGCAACCAGGAAAGACGGTGAAACGACCCGATCCGGCAAGTGAGCCGGCTGGAGTGTCTGGATCTTCGGAATTGTTACCGGACTGCTTTGCGGCGGCCTCGCGGTGACGAAGCATTAACCAATCTTGTTCATGGTCAGACGGGTTCCAAACAGCATCTTTGTTGCCGGGTGTCGTCGATGAAAAGCGTAATTCTATCCAGCGTCCTGCCCCTGGCAACGGTGATTGCGGCAGTCGTCGGCCTTGCCGGAGTGGCCTCTGCGGCGGAGCCGGACAAGCAGTTCTTCCAGGCGGCAGAAGGCAAGTGGATCGGACCCGGCGAAATTGTCGCCGGCAAGTACAAAGGCACCAAGTTCAACTGCAGCTTCACCGGCTCGACGCCCGACGGCAAGGTCGGCATGTCGCTCGACGGCGGCTGCCGGGTTGGCATGTTCACCCAGCAGATGTCGGCCAAGATCGAGCGCAAGGGCCGCGAGGGCTACAAGGGCAGCTTTATGGGTGGCGCGGCCGGTTCCGGCCTCGACATCATCGGCGGCAACGTCGTCGATCCCCGCAAAGTGGTCTTCACCATCAACCGCAACCAGCTCCGCGGCGTCATGCAGGCTCGCATCCCTGACGACAATTCGATGACAGTGACTATTGCCGTGCGCGTCGACGACCAATTGGTGCCGGTGATCGGCATGAGCCTGAAGCGCGTCGACGCAGTCGAAGTCGGCTCCATCGCGCCGAACTGAAAAATCCGAAAAAAAGGCGGCGACCCAACGGTCACCGCCCTCTCCCTTGACCAATCGAATCAGGCGCTTAGGCCTTGATCTCAAATCAGGGCGTTAGCCTTTGATTGTGGCCGTCAGTTCGTCATAGGCCTTGCAGGCGTCGGCCAATGTCGTAGCGCCCTGATACTTGGTTGTCACCGCCTGGACCTTGGCCGTCAGATCAGCCGCTTTGGACGGGTCCTTGGTAATCGCTTCCTGCAGCGCGGTAGCCATGTCCTGCGCCTTCTTGGTCGCGATTTCCGCCGTGCACTCGGGCGCCTTCGAGCAAGCCGAACCGGCAAGCACCGCCAGGCCGACGGCAACAAACAAAAACTTCTTCATGTCAGTCATCTCCTCAAAAAGGGCGCGACTTGATCGTCGATCACCCTCCAATGGCCGAAGCCGAGCGTCCTTAGCCTTCGATTGCGGCAAGATGCAACGTGTTCCCGGCCTCAACTTGTGTATCGCGCCTGCAACATCGGCGGCGGCCCGGATTCAGGCTATTTTATCGGCGGCAGCAAAGTTCAGCTGCGTGGCTGCAGCAGCGCCAAGACGGCGGTCGATGCGGCAAGGACAGCAGTCAGAGTCAAAGGCCCGGTCGCGCCATAGGTGTCCACGACATAGCCGCCGACAACCGCGCCGATGGTGATGGCAATTTGGAAAGAGGTGACCATCAGGC
>NZ_RZOM01001045.1:0-2200 GCF_003999175.1 Mesorhizobium sp. M7A.F.Ca.ET.027.03.2.1
ATACCGGGGCGCAGCTTGCGCACATCCTCGCAGAAGCGGATCGACTGATCGCGTAGGTGCCTTCGCTTCATCCGCTTCAGGATCATGTCGTCGCCCGATTGCAGCGACAGATGCAAATGCGGCATCAGCCTGGGCTCGGTGGCGATGGCATCGAGCAAATCGTCGTCAGCTTCGACCGAATCGATAGAGGACAGCCGCAGGCGCTTCACATCGGGCACCTGCCTGAGGATGGTCTTCACCAGCCTGCCAAGCTTCGGCGCGCCCGGCAGATCGGCCCCAAAACTGGTCATGTCGACGCCGGTCAGAACGATCTCGGCATAGCCGTTGCCGGCGAGCCGCTTGACCTGCTCGACCACGGCGCCCATCGGCACCGAGCGCGAATTGCCGCGGCCGTAGGGAATGATGCAAAAGGTGCAGCGGTGGTCGCAGCCGTTCTGCACCTGGACGAAAGCGCGTGCCCGGCCCTCGATGGCGTCGACCATGTGGCCTGCGGTCTCACGCACCGAAAAGATATCGTTGACGCGCGCCTTCTCGGTGTCGTTGACGCCGAAATCCGGCAGCGCGCGATAGGAATGCGCCTTCAGCTTCTCCTCATTGCCAAGCACGAGATCGACCTCGTCCATGGCGGCGAATTTTTCAGGCTCGGTCTGCGCGGCGCAGCCGGTGACGATGATGCGCGCCCGCGGGTTATCGCGGCGGGCCTTGCGGATCGCCTGCTTGGCCTGGCGCACTGCTTCGCCTGTCACGGCGCAGGTGTTGAAGATCACGGCGCCACCTTCCAGCGCGCCCAGACCGGCACTTTCAGCCTCGCGCCGCATCACCTGCGATTCATAGGTGTTGAGCCGACAGCCGAAGGTGACGACATCGATGCCCTGGGACATCGGGCTCTTGGGCAGAGCGGACATCAGGCCGCGCTTTCGGTGTCGCGGGCCCATGTCCCGTTCGACGGGTCGAAGCTGCCGGAAAATTCCCATTCGGCGGCGCCGGTCAGCACCACATGGTCATCGTCGCGCCATTCGACATGCAGCGTACCGCCGCCTGGCGTCAACAGACCGACGCTGCGGCCGGTCCGGTTGGTACGGGCCGCGGCCACCACGGCCGCACAGGAGGCCGAGCCGCAGGCCTTGGTCAGGCCGGCGCCGCGTTCCCAGGTGCGGATGACCATTGTTTCGGGCGAAGTGACCTGCGCGATGGTTATGTTGGCGCGCTCGGGGAACATCGGGTGGTTCTCGAGCAGCGGGCCGAAGCGGTCGAACTCATAGGACCAGACGTTATTGTCGACCCAAAAGATGGCGTGCGGATTGCCCATCGAGACGACCGAGGGTGAATGCAGCACCGGCGCGTCGATCGGGCCGATCTGCAGCTCGATCATGCGGGTGTCGCGGAATTCCTCGGCCAGCGGGATATCCTGCCAGCCGAAGCGCGGCGTGCCCATATCGACCGAGATCGAACCGTCGGCATGTTCGCGCGCATTGAGGATGCCCGCCACGGTTTCGAAGGTGAAGATCTTCTGGCCGGTCTCGGCGGCGAGCGCCTGGACGACGCAGCGCATGCCATTGCCGCAGGCCTGCGCACCGGTTCCGTCGGAGTTCAATATGTCGATGAAAAAAGCGGTGCCCGGCGTCCTGGCATCGTGGATCGCCATGATCTGGTCGAAGCTGGTCGCGGCATCGGCGTTCAGCGCAATCGCCGCCGCCGCCGTCACTCGATCGGCACGGCCGCGCATATCGGCAACGATGATCTCGTTGCCGATGCCGTTCATCTTGGCGAAAGGGGCAGTGCTGGCCATTGCTCCGAAAAATTCCGTGTCCGTTTGGCGCTATATGGCGGAAACGGGCAGGAATTACCAGTGCGCAGCCGCTTGGTCACGGCGAAAGCGCCGGACTTACGTGACGGCGAAAATGCCCAGCACCACCAGCAGGAAGATGATCAGAACGATGCCGATAAGGATGCGCGCGCCGGTGGCGGCAGCACCTGCCAGCGCCGGCATGCCGAGCAGGCTCGCCGCCGCGGCGACGATCAGGAGGATGATGATCCATTTGAGCATGGCGATGCCTCGCAACCGACAGATTTTTCAACCGCATGAAAACGCTGTTGCCGCGCTGGGGTTCCGTCGAAACCGATGCGGATCAGGGCACTATGTGCTCCGGTACATTCCATACCTCGCCCGGCCGCAAGGCGCGAAAGCGCTGCCGTGGAA
>NZ_RZOM01001046.1:0-2193 GCF_003999175.1 Mesorhizobium sp. M7A.F.Ca.ET.027.03.2.1
CTCGTAGGAATTGTTGTCGGCGATGTTGGAGCGGTAGAAGGCGGTCTGGAAATTGGCCTGGGTGTGGTCGCAGCCGAGATAGTGGCTGCCGGGGCCGACCTGGCGGATGGCGTCCATCGCCTGGCCGTTTTCCGACAGATCGACGCCCTCTGAGAATTTCTGCGTCATGCCGAGCTGGTCGATGTCCATCATGAATTTCTCGTAGCAGGACGCCAACCCGCCCTCGAGCCAACCGGCCGAATGCAGCACGAAATTGGTGCCGGCCAGGATGGTCGAGTTCAGCGTGTTGGCGCTTTCATAGGCCGCCTGAGCATCCGGAACCTTCGACGCGCAGAGCGAGCCGCCGGTGCGGAACGGCAGGCCGAGACGGCGCGCCAGCTGTGCGGCGCCATAAGACACCAGCGACGGCTCCGGCGTGCCGAAGGTCGGCGCGCCCGACTGCATCGAGATCGACGAAGCGAAGGTGCCGAACAGCACCGGCGCGCCCGGCCGGATCAGCTGCGTGAACGAGGCGCCGGCCAGCACTTCGGCCAGGACCTGCGTCAGCGTGCCGGCCACCGTCACCGGGCTCATCGAGCCGGCAAGGATGAACGGCGTAACGATGCAAGCCTGGTTGTGGCGCGCATAGACTTTCAAAGCGCCGAGCATGGTCTCGTCGAACACCATCGGCGAGTTGGCGTTGATCAGGCTGGTCAGCACCGTGTTGTTCTCGACGAAATCGTCGCCGAACACGATCTTGGCCATGGCGACGGTGTCTTCGGCGCGCTCCGGCGCGGTCACCGAACCCATGAACGGCTTGTCGGAATATTTGATGTGGCTGTAGATCATGTCGAGATGGCGCTTGTTGACCGGCACGTCGACGGGCTCGCACACCGTGCCGCCCGAATGGTGGATCGACGGCGCCATATAGGCGAGCTTCACGAAATTCTGGAAATCCTCGATCGTCGCATAACGCCTGACGCCATCGAGGTCACGCACGAAGGGCGGACCGTAGACTGGCGCAAAGACGGTGGCATTGCCGCCGATCTGCACCGAACGCTCGGAATTGCGCGCATGTTGGGTGTAGACGGACGGCGCGGTCTTGAGCAGCGAACGGCACAGACCCTTCGGAAAGTGCACGCGCTCGCCCTTGACGTCGGCGCCGGCCTCTTTCCACAGTTGCAGCGCTTCCGCGTCATCACGGAAGATGATGCCGATTTCCTCGAGCACCGTGTCGGTGTTCGTCTCGATCAGCGCCAGGCCTTCCTCGTCCAGCACCTCGTAAACGTTGATCTTGCGTTTGATGTAGGTGAGCTGCGTACCCGGGCCACCGCCCGAACGTGCTGCCCGCCGGGCTGCTGCCCCGCCACTGGCGCCACGCCCACGTCGCGCGTTTGACGCTTCCTGATCGACTGCCGCGTGTTCGCTCATGGTGGTTCTTCCCTGAAACTGTTCTTGTCTGGAATCCATAGCGGCTGCCTCGCCGCTTCTTGCCAGATCGTAGCCATGCACCCTATTCGAAACGGCCCGCCAGCGCCAACGCCTGTCGCAAAATCGACAAGAATTCCAAGAGAGTTACGGTCGCTTTCCTTTTGCGGGAAGTCGCAAATCAGCTATGGATACATGCCCTCAGCGGGTTAGGTATGAACGCGAAGATGTGTGCCTTGCGACATGGTCGCGATGCCGGCAGGAGCTCGATACAAATGTCCGACGACGAGATCATCCTTTCCGAACTTTCCGACGACGAGTTGGTGCAGCAGATGCACGACGATCTCTATGACGGGCTGAAGGAAGAGATCGAGGAAGGCACCAACATCCTGCTCGAGCGCGGCTGGGTGCCCTACAAGGTGCTGACGGAAGCGCTGGTCGAAGGCATGCGCATCGTCGGCGAGGATTTTCGCGACGGCATCCTGTTCGTTCCCGAAGTGCTGCTGTCGGCCAATGCGATGAAGGCCGGCATGTTCATCCTGCGTCCGCTGCTCGCCGCCACCGGCGCGCCGAAGCAGGGCAAGATGGTCATCGGCACCGTCAAGGGCGACATCCACGACATCGGCAAGAACCTCGTCGGCATGATGATGGAAGGTGCTGGTTTCGACGTCATCGATCTCGGCATCAACAATGCGGTCGAGAAATATCTCGATGCGATCGAACAGCACCAGCCCGACATCATCGGCATGTCGGCACTGCTGACCACGACCATGCCCTATATGAAGG
>NZ_RZOM01001047.1:0-2192 GCF_003999175.1 Mesorhizobium sp. M7A.F.Ca.ET.027.03.2.1
ACAGCACGCCGTGATGGGCCAGCGACACCTCGCCCGGCCGCGCGCGGATACCGCCGCCGACCATCGCCGCCATCGAGGCCGAGTGGTGCGGCGCGCGGAACGGCCGCCGGTCGGTCAGCTTACCTTCGCCGAGCTCTCCCGCCACCGAGGCGATCATCGAGACTTCCAGAAGCTCCTTCGGCGCCAGCGGCGGCAGGATCGACGGCAGCCGCTGCGCCAGCATCGATTTGCCGGATCCCGGGGGTCCGATCATGAGCAGATTATGCCCACCGGCGGCGGCCACTTCCAGCGCCCGCTTGGCGGTCTCCTGGCCCTTGATGTCGGCGAGGTCAGGCAAATCCAGAGCGGCGGCATGGATGCCGGCTTCCGGCCGCGACAGCACCTGCGTGCCGCGGAAATGGTTGGCGATGGCGATCAGGCTGCGCGGCGCCAGAATGTCGAATTCCTTGCCCGCCCAGGCCGCTTCCGGCCCGCACGCGAACGGGCAGATCAGGCCCTTGCCCTCGGCATTGGCGGCGATCGCCGCCGGCAAGGCGCCGGCGACCGCGGCAATCGTGCCGTCGAGCGACAATTCTCCAAGCACGACATAGCCGGCCAGCATGTCGCCCGGAATGGCGCCAAGGGCAGCCATCAGGCCAAGCGCGATCGGCAGGTCGTAATGACTGCCTTCCTTCGGCAGGTCGGCCGGCGCCAGATTGACCGTGACTTTCTTCGACGGCATCGACAGGCCGGAAGCATGCAGCGCGGCCTGCACCCGCTCGCGGCTTTCGGCCACCGCCTTGTCGCCCAGGCCGACGATGTGCATGTTGACCTTGCCGGGCGCGATCATCACCTGCACGTCTACCGGCACAGCCTCGATGCCCTGGAAAGCGACCGTGCGAACCCGCGCCACCATCGTGCAACCCCAATTCAGGCTGGCCCCAGCCCCTGCGATCAGGCCAGGAATGGCCCGCCGGGAAGACAATCACACTTCCCCGGTCAAATCAAGAACATTACGGGAACGCATGACCGCTGGGGTTGCAGCGGAAGCGAGCGCGGTTGCAAAAACGGAACATGGTTAAGACAAAATGAAAACGACTTACCCGCGCTTTCCCTCGACCGCGTCCCAGAACAGGCTTGCAATGTCGGCGCCGCCGAAGCGCTTGACCTCGCGCACGCCGGTCGGCGAGGTCACGTTGATCTCGGTCATATAGTCGCCGATGACGTCGATGCCGACCAGGATGAAGCCGCGCTCCTTCAGCGACGGGCCGATGCGGGCGCAGATCTCGCGCTCGCGCTCCGTCAGTTCGGTCTTTTCGGCGCGGCCGCCGACATGCATGTTGGAGCGGGAATCGTGTTCGGCCGGCACCCGGTTGATGGCGCCGACCGGCTCGCCGTCGATCAGGATGATGCGCTTGTCGCCCTTGCGCACGTCCTTGAGGTAGCGCTGCACGATGTAGGGTTCGCGGAACATCTGGCCGAACATTTCCAGCAGCGAGGCAAGGTTGCGGTCGGCCTCCAGCAGATGGAAGATGCCGGCGCCGCCATTGCCGTAGAGCGGCTTGACGATGATGTCGCCGAACTCCTTGCGGAAGGCGGCAACTTCGAGCGGATCCTTGGTGATCAGCGTGTCCGGCATCAGGTCGGCAAATTCGGTGACGAAGATCTTTTCCGGGCTGTTGCGCACCCAGGCCGGGTCGTTGACCACGAGCGTCTTAGGGTGGATGCGTTCGAGAATGTGCGTGGTGGTGATGTAGTTCATGTCGAAGGGCGGATCCTGGCGCAGCAGGACCACATCCATCTCCGACAGGTCGGTACGCACCTTCTCGCCCAGCGAATAGTGGCTGCCCTTCTCGTCGCGCACCTGCATTTCCTCGATGCGGGCGAATACCTTGCCGTCGCGCAACGAGAGCCGATCCGGCGTGTAGTGGAACAGCTCATGGCCGCGCCGCTGCGCTTCCAGCGACAGCGCGAACGAGGTGTCGCCGGCGATCGACACGGTGGAGATGTGGTCCATCTGGACGGCGATTTTCAGCTTCATGGCGGGTCTCCGGCGGCTCGGATGGACGACTGTCTTGCCTGTACAGGCTCACTGCCCGTCTGCCAATCGCGACATTCCTGGGATCGGCATCCGACACCCGAATGCGCTGCTTTCATCGATCCTTCGAAACAGTCGCGGTTGCCCGTGGAAAATCGATTTCGCGATACGTTTC
>NZ_RZOM01001048.1:0-2192 GCF_003999175.1 Mesorhizobium sp. M7A.F.Ca.ET.027.03.2.1
CCTCTGTCCTGCCGGACAGAGGGGGGCGTTCAAGCGCTGACAGGCGACATCAATTGCATGGAAGGAGCCACCCTTGCCGCCAGCCGCTGAAGCCGCATCGTCCGAACCCATCCTGCTTGCCGTCGAAGGCATCACCAAGCATTTCTCGGGCGTCACCGCGCTCAGCGACGTCTCGCTCGATATCCGCCCCGGCGAGATCCTCGGCCTGCTCGGCGAAAACGGGGCCGGCAAGTCGACGCTCTTGAAAATCCTCTCGGGCGTCATGCCGCCGTCGGGCGGCCGCATCACTTTCGACGGTGCCGATTATCATCCATCCAGCCCGCAGGATGCCAAGCGGCTCGGCATCGTCACCATCTACCAGGAGCTCAGCCTGATCCCGACGCTGACGGTGGCGGAAAATATCTTTATCGGCCGCGCGCCGATCGGTCCGTTCGGGCTGGTCAGTTGGAAGCGGATGGAGCAGGACTCCCGCACGATCATCGCCCGCGTCGGCCTCTCCATCGATCCGATGACGCCGGTGTCGGCGCTGTCGGTGGCCGAACAGCAACTGGTCGAGATTGCCCGCGCCCTGTCGCTGAAAAGCCGGCTGATCATCATGGACGAACCGACCTCGGCGCTGACCGAGACCGAGGTGCAGCGGTTGCTGTCGATCATGGACCGGCTGCGCAAGGACAAGGTCGCCATCATGTTCGTCACCCACCGGCTGGAGGAAGCCTCCGCCATCTGCGACCGCATGACGGTGCTGCGCGACGGTAGGCTGGCCGGGCATCTCGACCGTGAGGGTGGACCGATCGCCCTGCCCAAAATCATCGAGAAGATGGTTGGCCGCGCGGCGTCCGAGCTCTACGCCCGGCCGGCGCAACGCACGGTGGCCGGCGATGTCGTGCTGTCGGTGCGCGGCCTGCGCACCGTGCGCGATCCCGAAGCGCCGCACGCCATCGTGCTCGACGGCGTCGACATCGACCTCAAGGCCGGTGAAATCCTCGGCGTTGCCGGGCTTGTCGGCTCGGGCCGCACCGAGCTGGCGCGCGCCATCTTCGGCGCCGACCGTATCGCGGCCGGCACCATCACGCTCGATGGCAAGCCGATCGCCCCGGCATCGCCCGCAGACGCCATTGCGCTCGGCATCGGCCTGCTGCCGGAGGATCGCAAGCACCAGGCGATCTTTGCCGCGCTGGGCATCCTGCCGAATTTCTCCATCGCTTCGCTGGGCAGCTTCAGCAACGGTTTCGGCTTCATGGCCGAGCGGCGCGAGCGCGATGCGCTATCCGGGTTTCGCAAAATGCTGTCGATCCGCATGGCTTCGGCCGAGCAGGCGATCGAAGGCCTGTCGGGCGGCAACCAGCAGAAGGTGATCTTGGCGCGCTGGCTGGCGCGCGATCCGAAAGTGCTGATCGTCGACGAGCCGACGCGCGGCGTCGATGTCGGCGCCAAGACCGAGGTGCACCAGATCCTGGTGCAGCTTGCGGCGCGCGGCATTGCGGTGATGATGATTTCGTCAGAGCTGCCCGAGGTGCTTGCGGTGTCGGACCGCATCGTGACCATGCGCCGGGGACGCATCACCGGCCAGATGCCGGGCGTCGAGGCAAACGAGGAAAGACTGATGGAACTGATGGCACTCGACCGCAAGGAGACACTATGAGCGTGGCGGGGGAACAGGATCAGCGCGGCGGCATCAACTTCGCGCGGCTTTTGATGAGCTTCGGTCCGCTGCTGTTCCTGGTGGCGCTGATCATCGTCTTCACCGTGCTGAAGCCGAGCTTCATGGACCCGATCAATTTGTTCAACATCACAAGGCAGATCTCGATCACCGGGCTGATCGCGCTCGGCATGACCTTCGTCATCCTCACCGCCGGCATCGACCTGTCGGTCGGTTCGCTGCTCGCCTTCTGCGGTATGGTCGCCGCCGTGGTCGCCAAGGGCGGCTCCGCCAACACGCTGTCGCTGTCGACGAGCGGCACGCAAGGATTCGGCTGGTTCGCAGCACTCTTGGCCGCCGTCGTTGTGGGCGCTGCTGCCGGCGGGGTGCAAGGGCTTGTCATCACCCGGCTGAAAGTGCCGCCCTTCGTCGTCACGCTGGGCGGGCTGACGGTGTTTCGCGGGCTGACGCTGACCATCTCAAACGGCGGCCCGATCTCGGGCTTCGACGCCTCGATGCGCTGGTTCGGAACCGGGCTGATCGGCCCCGTGCC
>NZ_RZOM01001049.1:0-2188 GCF_003999175.1 Mesorhizobium sp. M7A.F.Ca.ET.027.03.2.1
CGCCCAGTATGCATGATGACAAGCCCCGCGCCGGTGTCGGCGGCGACACGCGCAATCTCGGGCTCGCGCTGCAAACCCCAGACATCGTTGACGATATGCGCGCCGCCGGCTACCGCCAGCCGCGCCGTGTCGGCACGATAGGTGTCGACCGAAATCAGCACCTCGCTCACGCCCGCCAGCGCTTCGATCACCGGCAGGATGCGCTCCTGTTCCTGGCTGGCCGATACCGCGGCAGCACCTGGGCGCGTCGATTCTCCGCCGACATCGACAACCAGTGCCCCTTCCCCGATCATGCGGCGCGCCTGGGCCAGCGCCTTTTCAGGGGCGTCGAACTGGCCGCCGTCGGAAAAGCTATCGGGCGTGACATTGAGGATGCCGACGACCACGGCCTTGCCGCCAAGGTCGAGATGGCGTCCATGCGCCAACTGCCATCGCCGGGCCGTCATTGCTCATCGACCATGGAGTTCATCAATCATGTGTGATCCCTGGCGGATCAATTTCATTGCGCCGGCAACGGCCGTAAAGCAAGGTGGTCGAAGAGGCAACATGATGAAGCGAGCCATGCTTGGCATGAAAAGACGGTCCCTGGGCGTGAAACGATCCTTGGCTTGCGCGCTGCTGCTCGCCATGACCCCGCTTCCGGCGGCGACCGCCAATCTCGTCAAGACGTACAGCTATTTCGCCATCGGCGGCAGCACCCTCGACGACATCGAGGCACAACTCTCCAAACGCGGGCCGGAGGTGAAAAGTACCGGCAACCGGCACCCGGGCGCCACGCAAATGGCCTTCACCACTCGTGTCAGCTATGCGCAGACGCCGAGTTCCTGCCGGATCGCCGACGCGGCGGTGACCGTCAAAGTGAAGGTGATCCTTCCCGAGTGGCGGCGCCCGCGCAAGGCCGATGCCGATGTCAGGCTGTTCTGGGATACGCTGTCCGCCGACATCAAGCGCCATGAGGAGCGCCATGTCGAAATCGCCAAGAACCATGGCGGCGAACTCGAAGAGGCCTTGAAGGCCACCTACCCGCAAAAGAACTGCGACGCCGCCAAGGCCAAGGCGGCAGCCATCACCGCGGCTGTTCTGGCCAGGCACGACCGCGCCCAGCTTCAGTTCGACCGCGTCGAAAGGGTCAATTTCGAAAGCCGCATCTTGCGGCTGCTGCGCTACCGCATGGAGCGCATCGGGAATGGCCGACTGCCGCCGGCCTGAACGCACCCGAACTGAAAGCCAAAATCGCCGAAGGTAGTGCCAGATTCGAAAAACTTTCGAGCCCCTGTCGAAACCGGCCTATATGGGACGAAATATGTCAGGCTCGCCAGACGCGAGCTTAAAACACCAATGCGATCCAAACGGTCAAGAAACCGGAACGGCTGAACAGGGCCGGTCAAATCGCAAGCTTATGGATGAACGATCATGGACCAGGCTGTCGATAACAAAACGATGGCGGAAACCGGCACGCCGATAACAGATAGCGAAAAGAACGCCATTATTGGCGGCGTGCTGTTGTCGATGCTGTTGGCGGCACTCGACCAGACCATTGTTGCGCCAGCCATGCCGACCATTGGGCATGCGCTCGGAAACGCACACTATCTGCCATGGATCGTCACCGGTTATCTCCTGACCGCTACCGCCGTGGCCCCGCTCTACGGCAAGATTTCCGACGTCTACGGCCGCCGGCCGACTGTCTATGCCGCGATCCTGATCTTTTTGGCGGGATCGCTGGTCAGTGCGATGGCTCCCAACATGTTTGTGCTGGTTGTCGGGCGGGCGATCCAGGGCGCAGGTGGCGGCGGCTTGTTCGCTTTGACGCAGACCGTCGTCGGCGATCTCGTTCCGCCGCGCGAGCGGGCACGCTATGCCGCCTGGTTCTCCGGAACATGGGCTGTCGCCAGCGTTGCCGGTCCGTTGCTCGGCGGCACTTTCGCCGAGCACCTGCACTGGTCACTGATCTTCTGGATCAACATTCCGCTTGGTGTTCTTGCGATGGCGATCATCAACAAGCCGCTCAAGAAACTGCCGGTTGCCGCAAAGCGCCATCGCATCGACGGCCTGGGCGCGTTGCTTCTGATCGTTGCCACGGCGCTGCTGCTGCTCGCATTGAACTGGGGCGGCAGCGCCTATCCCTGGATTTCGCTTGAAGTCATCGGCGTTCTCTGCGGTTCGGCGATTTTCTGGGGCGCTTTTGCCT